>CAZBKP010000260.1:0-1514 GCA_964492525.1 uncultured Cardiobacteriales bacterium | reverse complement strand
AAGGAACGCAGACAATGATGCGAGGATTCGGACGAATAAATATTTTTTTAGCGAGAACTCGGTTGATAAAGCTACCAAGCATGTATTCTGTCTTATCTAGATCCGCAATAACGCCGTCCTTCAGAGGACGAGATGCTTCTATTCCATCAGGAGTTCTTCCTAACATGCGTTTTGCTTCATGCCCAACTGCAGCAAGACGCTCACGCCCTGTTTTGAAGTCTCTTTCCATTGCAACAACGGAAGGTTCGTTTAAAACAATCCCTTGTCCTCGTATGTATATTAAGGTATTTGCGGTACCAAGATCGATAGAAAGATCGCAAGAGAAAAATGATTTTAAACGTTTTGGAATCATAATCGCATCCAGTTAAATAAAACTATTAAAGAAGAGGTCGTATATTTTACATTTTTTTGGTTAAATATAAAACAATCACTGAACTTAAATTAATATAAGGAGAAATTGTATGTCCTCAAAGCTAATTGCAGCAAATTGGAAAATGAATGGTTCCTTAAAAGAGAATGTATCTCTTATTGAGGCAGTAAAGATTGCTGCTAGTAATTCTGAGAATGAGGTTTTAATTATCCCTCCAACAATTTATATTGATCAAGTTCATTGTTTAATTAAAGAATGTGATGTCAAGTTGGGTGCTCAAAATATTTCATCTCAAATTAAAGGTGCATTTACAGGGGAAACCTCTGTTTCAATGATTAAAGAGTTTGGGTGTCACTATTCTCTCGTTGGTCACTCTGAGCGAAGAGCAATGTATGGTGAAACAGATCAGTTAGTTGCTGAAAAAACGAAAATATTAATCGATAATAATATTGTCCCTATAATTTGTATTGGAGAAACAAAAAGTGAAAGAGAGTCAGGAGAATGGAGGAATGCAATAAACAGACAATTGAGACCTATTCTCTCAGTGATTGGAGAAAAAAAACTTGATAAAATAGTATTTGCCTACGAGCCTGTTTGGGCAATTGGAACGGGATTGTCAGCAAATGCTCAAAGTGCAAATGAAGTTCACGAATATATTTGTTGCACTATTTCTGAAAAAAATGATAATATCGCCAACGCTTTAGAAATTCTCTATGGTGGGAGTGTAAATGGTGATAATGTAAGTGACTATTTAGCTCAACCATATATTAATGGTGTCCTTGTTGGAGGCGCATCATTGGATAAAGATATATTCGCTAAGATAATAGCAAGTAAATAAATTTGGAAAGATTATGATATTAAATACTTTGTTAACTATAGTGCATATTATTATTGCGTTATGTATCATTGCACTAGTTTTGGTGCAACATGGAAAAGGTGCGGATGCAGGTACTGCTTTTGGTAGTGGGGCATCTGGAACTGTATTTGGTGCTGCAGGAAAAACAAATTTTTTAGCAACTTTGACAAAGTGGTTTGTGTTGTTATTTTTTATCACAAGTTTTTCAATGATGGTAATGTCAGGAAAGAGTGCAAAATTAGAAACATCAAATAGTGTTATTAATGAAATCGCACCTGTAAATGAAGT
>CAZBKP010000259.1:0-1530 GCA_964492525.1 uncultured Cardiobacteriales bacterium | reverse complement strand
ATGCTGTAAATAATTGAATCTGCAATCGTGTACCGTCAATAATTTCACCATCTACTTCGTACGTTTGCAAACGGAAAAATTGCCCCGGTTTAAAGTTTTTAGCAACGAAAGGAGCTTTAATCCATACTTCAGCAACGGCGGGGTTTTCAGTATTGACAGACTCCACCGTAACCGTTAATCCTTCTGCCATTATTTGGCGTAACTGATCAATCCCCACACTATTATTGGGAAGTGTTTTCATTGACTCAAGAATCGCATCGGCAGTTCTCTTGGCACTCGTAATTGCTTTTACCACATTGCCATTGAAGGCAGGATGCGTATCGCCAATATATGAAACACGATGGTGATCCCTTTTGAAAGAGGTAAATGGAGCAAACGACTCTTTGACATTTCGATCCCAATCAAAAGCCACCTTATTTCCCTGAATATCATACCCTTGGAAATGATGATGATCTTCAATCTCTACGTTTCCATGCTCTGTTGCATAAATCGTATTTGGAGAGGTTCCTGCTGCAATCAGAACGGTACGTGCAGGAAGTGTGACGATTTCTCCACTTTGTGTATGCTTAAAGCGCATAGATTGAATATGACCGAATGGGTCGAGGTCTGCCCCCTTTGGATCTAAGCATTCACCATAGAAAATTCCTTCTTCAAAGGCTTTTGTGATCTCTTCATGATTAAGCGTATAGGCAGGAGACTCTTGCATAGTTTTGCGATAGGCCAATAAAACGCCTCCCCACTTATGAATCAGGGGCATAAAATTTGGTTGCTCGCCTGCTTTCTCTGCCCTTGCTCGCTCTGCTTTAACTTCTTTTCCATGCGCAATAAATTCATCTAAAATTTGGTGATCTTCTGGCGTATAAAGGGTTGCACGAACGGCCTCTTCGCCCAAAACTTCCACGCGATGCAATACTTTCTCGACTTGCTTGATGTAGTATGCTTGTACCTCTGTTGCGGCATCCACCGCTGTCAATCCACCGCCAATCACAATGGCAGGAAGCCGCACTTGCAGTGTAGAGAGTGAACTATCTTTTGCAGCCCCCGTTAATTGCATTGCCATTAGGAAGTCTGACGCTTGTCTCATTCCTCGTGCTAAAGAGTTTTCGATATTGAGAACGCGGGGTAAACCTGCGCCGACTGCAAGAGAAACATGGTCAAACCCTAGATCAAAGGCATCTTCAAGCATCAATGTGCCCCCTAAACGAACACCGCCAAAGATTTGAATATTTTTACGGCGAGCAAGCGTCAAATAGATCAATTTAAGGAAATTTTTATCCCAACGAACTGTGATCCCATATTCTGCAACGCCTCCAAATCCATTTAAAATCCTTGAATCTAAGTCTTCTTCTAACGCATTCCAAGACTCAACTGGTGCTATTAATAGGCTCTCTGACAAAGGTTCTATTTTTAATCCATCTACCGCAACCACATGGCATCCTGCTTGAGAAAGATAGTGCGACAATGTAAATCCAGCCGGCCCAAGCCCGGATACTAATACTTTTCGATCTATTGGTGCATTGGGGAGAAAGC
>CAZBKP010000258.1:0-1584 GCA_964492525.1 uncultured Cardiobacteriales bacterium | reverse complement strand
AATTTGCTATTATGGGAGCATCTGTTGCCGCCGCAATTGATAATAATGCCTCTCCTAAAGTAGGGCTACTCAATATCGGATCGGAGGCAATTAAAGGAAATGAACTTGTTAAAGAGTCCGCTCAACGAATCGAAAAGCTAGGGCTTAATTATATTGGTTTTGTGGAAGGCGATGGTATTTTCTTTGATGAGGTTGACGTAATCGTCTGTGATGGATTTTCTGGGAATATTGCACTTAAAACATTAGAAGGGACAAGTAAATTTATCTCTACGCTATTAAATAAGTGTTTTAGAAAAAATTTATTTACTAAGTTTGCGGGTTTGCTATCTAAATCTGTATTTAAAGCGTTAAAAAAAGAGGTAGATCCTAAAAATTATAATGGTGCAAGCTTAGTTGGTTTAAGAGGAATTGTTGTAAAATCACATGGTAATGCAGATAGAGATTCTTTTAAAAATGCAATTAACATCAGTGTTAAACTTGTTTCTAGTAACGTTCTTGCAAAGATAGAAGCTCAAGTTGCAAATCATCAGGATAAGGAAGAAGCGTAGTTTTTTCCTGTTAAGATAAAGGCAGAAAAATGTTTTCAAAAATTATTGGTACAGGGCATTATTTGCCGCCGAATATTGTTACAAATAAAGATTTAGAGCAAAAAATCGACACCACTCATGAGTGGGTTGTTGAGCGGACAGGGATTTGTCAACGCCATATTGCAGAAGAAAATGAAACAACTACTAGTATGGGGGCGAACGCAGCCCGTTCTGCTTTAGAAAATGCTGGGATTGATGCATCAAGTATTGATCTTATTGTTGTTGCAACATCGACCCCAGATAAAACATACCCTTCTACTGCGGCCTTGATTCAAGCAGAAATTGGAAATATTGGTGCGGCTTGTTTTGATATGAGTGCAGCGTGCTCTGGGTTTATCTATGCGCTGGCTACTGCTGATAATTTTATTAGAGCGGGTTCAAGTAAACGTGCGCTTGTGATTGGTGCAGAGCTCTACTCAAAATTATTGAATTGGGAAGATCGCACCACTTGCGTATTATTTGGTGATGGAGCCGCGGCGGTAATATTAGAAGCAAGCAACGAAAAAGGGATTTTATCCACACATCTCCATTCAGATGGGAGATATGCAGAGTTATTACAGGTTCGCAAATCTGCGATTTCTGCTCCGGATGTTTATCCTTATGTAGAAATGAAAGGAAGCGATGTTTTTAAGCATGCAGTAGGAAAACTGCATGAAATCGTTGAGGAGACACTTACTTATAATCAGATTTCACCTTCTGAGATTGATTGGTTTATTCCTCATCAGGCAAACTTAAGAATAATCACCGCGACGGCAAAGAAAATGGGGTTATCTACCGATCGCATTGTGATTACAGTGGATAAACATGCAAATACATCTGCCGCAAGCGTGCCCTTAGCCCTCGATGCGGCTCGTAGAGATGGGCGGATTCAAGAAGGACAGTTGGTGTTGTTAGAGGCATTTGGGGGTGGATTTACATGGGGTTCAGCCCTTATACGTATGTAGTAGGAGATCGTTATGAAAAAGAATTTAGCATTTGTATTCCCAGGTCAAGGCTC
>CAZBKP010000257.1:0-1597 GCA_964492525.1 uncultured Cardiobacteriales bacterium | reverse complement strand
TCCAGCTTTACGCAATGGATAACTGTTTACGTCATCATACTCAATCAAAGCACGTGTTAAACCATGACGAATTGCACCTGCTTGACCTGTTTGACCGCCACCTACTACGGTTACATATACATCAAACTGAGTTTCTGACTCTAACAATTCAAGTGGCTGACGAACAACCATACATGATGTTTTACGTCCAAAATACTCGTCAAGTGGCTTACCATTTACGACGATGTTTCCAGTCCCTTTACGTAAAAAGACACGTGCAGTAGAAGTTTTTCTACGACCCGTTCCATAATTTTGGTTAACTGCCATAATTTCCCTTCCTTAATTAAATGTCTAAAACTTTTGGTTGCTGAGCAGCATGAGTATGCTCTGGTCCCACAAAGATTTTAAGTTTACGGATCATATCTCTACCCAAAGCATTCTTAGGTAACATCCCTTTTACTGCGAATTCAAGAACTCGCTCAGGATGAGATTCCAACATTTTCTCTAAAGAAGTTTGTTTTAAATGACCTACATAACCTGTGTGCTTGTAATAAATTTTCTGTTGCATTTTATTACCCGTCACACGTATCTTTTCAGCATTTACAACAATAATATAATCTCCTGTATCCACATGAGGTGTATATTCTGCTTTATGCTTTCCACGTAAACGTCTCGCAACTTCTGTTGCTAAACGACCAAGTGTCTTACCTTCCGCATCAATTACAAACCATTCATTAACTACGTCTGCTGGCTTTGCACTAAATGTTTTCATTGAAACTCCAAATATTAAATATCTCTAACTAATAGTTACCGTTTTTAAAATCATGTCATGAAAAAGTTACTACTAACTTTTATCCCGCTCATACCACAATTCACTATAATTGATAACCGCCGTTAGGGGTCGTTGGTAAACGATCGGACTATTCTACTTTAAATGAAATAAATTTCAACCATAAAACAAACTTTAAACCAATTTACTTCAACAATTCATTTGTCAGTTTGTTCAATCAGTTTATTAAAGTCTATACTTATTTCTCAAAATTATATTTGTGTTCTTTTTGTGATGTTTCTGTACTTCTATAAATTGAATTTCATCATGAAGAAGTATTGATATATTTTCTGAAAATAAAAAAACCTCAATGTAAAACATTGAGGTTTTAGATAGTTCAAATCATTAGAACCACATTTTGAACTTACGAATATAGATCACTTTCATCGCTTGAGCCACACAGCAATATGCGAGCAATGTTCCTACTAACCATGGGAAATATGTCCATGGAAGGGGTTGCAAGCCGACTAATGTACCTAAGGGTGAGAATGGGATATAGATACCAATTGCCATCACTGCCATTGTCATTACAAGCACAGGGAATGCCGCTGTACTTTGGATAAATGGAATCTTACGTGTTCTCAACATATGTACGACTAAGGTTTGAGATAGCAATCCTTCAATAAACCAGCCTGATTGGAAAAGGGATTGCATTTCGACACTATTTGCAGCAAAAACAAACCACATTAATGCAAATGTGGTAATGTCGAAAATAGAGGATGTGGGCCCTATCCAAACCAAGAACCGTCCAATATTTTTCGCATCCCATTTTCTTGGCTTTTGTAGATA
>CAZBKP010000256.1:0-1597 GCA_964492525.1 uncultured Cardiobacteriales bacterium | reverse complement strand
TGCCCACGTTGACCATGGAAAAACTACCCTCGTTAATCAACTCCTTAAACAATCAGGAACGTTTGATCCTCGTGCCCAAGTTGGCGACCGCGTTATGGACTCAGGACAAATTGAAAAAGAACGAGGAATTACCATCCTTGCAAAAAATACTGCAATCAACTGGAATGATTATCATATCAATATTGTAGATACCCCAGGACATGCTGACTTTGGTGGAGAGGTTGAGCGTGTACTTTCAATGGTAGACTCTGTGCTTCTTTTAGTTGATGCGGTTGAAGGCCCTATGCCTCAAACGCGCTTTGTAACCCAAAAAGCTTTCGCGATGGGATTTAAACCGATTGTTGTAATCAATAAAATTGATCGTCCAGGTGCACGTCCTGATTGGGTATTGGATCAAACATTTGATCTATTCGATAAATTGGGAGCAACGGAAGAGCAATTAGATTTCCCTGTGATTTATGCATCAGGACTCAGTGGTTTTGCGGGCAAAGATGCGTCTGTTCGAGATGGAGATATGACACCTCTTTTCGAAGCAATCATTGAGCATGTTGAGCCACCAAAAGTTGAAATTGATGCGCCGTTCCAATTACAAGTATCCTCACTTGACTATAACTCTTATGTTGGACTCATCGGTGTTGGTCGTATTCAACGTGGAACCATTAAACGCAATACCCCAGTCACAATTGTGGGTGCAGATGGTAAAACACGCCAAGGAAAGATTCAGAAAATATTAGGATTCCTAGGGTTAGACCGTATCGAGTTTGAATCTGCACAGGCTGGCGATATTATCTGTTTCACAGGAATCGATCCTCTTCATATTTCAGATACACTTTGTGATCCTGCTAATGTCGAAGCCCTTCCACCATTAATTGTGGATGAGCCGACTGTTTCGATGTCTTTCCATGTAAACAACTCACCTTTTGCAGGAAAAGAAGGAAAGTTTGTAACCTCTCGTCAAATCAAAGAACGTTTGGAAAAAGAGCTTCTCCATAATGTTGCTTTACGCGTTGAAGAAACGGATGATCCTGATCGTTTTAAAGTCTCAGGACGAGGAGAACTTCATCTTTCAATCCTAATTGAAAATATGCGTCGTGAAGGTTTTGAAATGGGCGTAGGGCGTCCTGAAGTGATTATCCGTGAAGAGAATGGCGTTAAAGTTGAACCTTATGAAACGTTAACGTTTGATATTGATGAAAATCATCAAGGAAAAATCATGGAGCAAATGGGAACACGCTTTGGTGATCTCGTTGATATGGTTCCTGATGGTAAAGGTCGTGTTCGTTTAGATTATATTATTCCTTCCCGTGGATTAATTGGTTTCCAAACAGAATTTATGACACTGACAAGTGGAACAGGGTTGATGTATCACAACTTTGATCATTATGGCCCTTATAAAAAAGGTGAAGTCGGCCAACGTCTGAATGGCGTATTGATTTCGATCGGAACAGGCAAAGCACTTGCTTATGCGCTCTTTAATCTTCAAGAGCGTGGACGCCTCTTTATTGGACACGCTGAAGAAGTTTATGAAGGTCAAGTAATCGGCATACACTCTCGTGATAATGATCTTACAGTGAACCCTCTTAAAGCTAAGCAATTG
>CAZBKP010000255.1:0-1605 GCA_964492525.1 uncultured Cardiobacteriales bacterium | reverse complement strand
GTCGCACAGGGGCAGGAAAGACACTGTTATTGGAGTCCATTGCAGGTCGTTATCCGTCAATTTCTGGCTCAATAATTTTTAATCAAATTAACGTTGAACAACGTGACATTGGTTTTGTCTATCAACACTTTGAGTTATTTGAACATCTTTCTGTGAAAGAGAACATTGGATTCCCTCTAAAAATGAGAAAAATGGCTCAAAAAGAGAGAATCAACAAGGTCAATGAAATTGCGCAACAGTTAGGAATTGATTCGCTTTTAAAACAATCTACCCACAATTTAAGTGGTGGCGAAAGGCAACGCGTCGCACTTGCGAGAGCGCTTATCTTTAATCCGAAAATCCTGCTGCTTGATGAGCCGACCAGTGCTTTAGATTACGTGACCAAACACGAAATTCGTCAATTATTGAAAACCATTCATCAAACGTTTAACCCATTAATTATTCACGTTACTCACGACATATCAGAGGCGTTAATGCTCGCCTCTCATATCTGCATTATGAAACAGGGGCAGTTAACGCACCATTATCCACTCACGGAGTCGATTAAATCTCAAGGCGAAACTCCCCTTTTTGAACAATTAAAATAAGGAGCTGTTATGTATATGACATCTGAAGAAGTAAACCGACTTATCCGCGAAGATACCCCCTATTTTGATCTGACGAGTGAACTGTTAGACATCAAAAATCAGATGGCAGAGATCACCTATCTCACTCGTGATGATGGCGTGGTCTGTGGCACTGAAACCGTTGCGATGATGTTTAAACAACTCGGCATCGATCTTGTTGAGATAAAATCCTCAGGGACAGCTGTCTCTTCTAAAGATGTATTGTTAAAAGGCAGAGGCAAGAGTGAAGCGATCCATACCGTTTGGAAGATCGGGCAGAACGTCATTGATTATACGTCAGGCGTTGCGACGTTGACTCATAAAATGGTGCAGATTTGCAATCAAGCATCACCAAAAATTGCGCTACTGACGACCCGTAAAAGCATTCCCGGTACAAAACATCTTGCGATCGCAGGGATTCTAGCTGGAGGCGCAATCCCACATCGCTTAGGGTTATCTGAAACCATTTTAATCTTCAAACAACATCGTGATGCCTTTAAAGATGATGAAGCTCTGGCCCAAAAATTGGCTGAGATTAAACATCTCGCGTGTGAAAAGAAAATCGTCATTGAAGCTGATAATTTAGAAGAAGGCCTCCGCTTTGCAAAACTCGGTGCAGATGCAATTCAATTTGATAAATTATCGCCCGCTGATCTTTCTAATGCCGTCAATACAATGCGAACAGAATTCCCCAATATTAAACTCTTAGGTGCGGGTGGAATTAATTTGAGTAACATCGCCGATTATTGCAAAACCGGCGTTGAAGGACTCGTCACTACGTCGCCTTATTACGCAAAAGCATTAGATGTGAAAGTGGATATAAGGTATGATTAAATATCATATATATCTAAGGTAGATAATTTTGAGCTTAAATAATGCGCATGAGGGATATGAATATCAGGATTTAATTGCCAGCTATTTTATATTGAAAGAAGCTTTATTAGGTAACCTAAATAGTAGGTTTTTGATCGATAAAAAGAATATTGAAAATGATAGGTTT
>CAZBKP010000254.1:0-1645 GCA_964492525.1 uncultured Cardiobacteriales bacterium | reverse complement strand
GTTTTAAAAAGTGTACGCAATGCAATGGATGCAGGTGCTGATAGTATTGAATTGCTTGAGTCGCTTATTGAAGCATTCCACCAAGTTAGCTTGCTTCAGATTAATCCTGAATTTATTGATTTAGATGATACACATACTGGTGAATGGCTTAAAATAGCATCTTCAATTGCACCTGAGAATATACAACTCTATTATCAAATCGCACTTCATGGAAGAAAGGATTTAGCTTCTCATCCTATACCCGATATTGGTTTAGAGATGACGTTTGTTAGAATGATGTTATTTACACCGTCTGAATTAATAGGGAAAAATCAGACTTTGACTCCTCAATTACCCATTCAGAACGCAGAATTAACGGAAAAAAAAAGTATAAATAAAAGTGATGAACTTAAAAGTTTTGAAAGCGTACTAGAACCACCTCTGGATTTAGAAAAAATTAAGCCAGAGCCAATAAATATACTGGCAATAGAAGATATTGAACCTCAAAAGATAGACGCAACAGAAGAAGTTTTACCCATTGATATTCCTTCGTTAAAAAACAATGAGGATTGGCTTATAATTATTCCTGATCTCAAAATAGAGGGCTTATCTGTTGGAATTGTTAGAAATCTAGTTTTTCAATCTTTTCAAAATAATCATCTTTCATTATTAAGGGCAGAAGAGGACCATGTCTTTAATGTAAAAGATGCAGAAAATATTATTGCGAAAGCAGTATCTGACATGATGCATGAGCCTGTTTCTTGTAATATAGAGACGACTCAGAATACTATTATTGAAGATGATTATAATGTTAGAGAAGAGAAAAAACGTCAGGCACTTAGAGCTCAAACGCTTGAAAAATTTAAAAATGACCCGATAGTGCAGATACAACAAACAGAATGTAATGCTGTTATCATCGAAGAGAGCTTATTTATTGATGAAAAACAATCTCCCTAATCAATTTTAGGGTAAACTTAATTTTTGAAGTAATAAACCTTAAAGGAAAATGATTATGATGAAAGGTGGTTTAGCTGGGATGATGAAAAAAGCCCAGAAAATGCAAGCAGATATGATGAAAGCACAGGAAGCACTTGCTGATATTTATGTTGTTGGTGAAGCTGGCGCAGGACTTGTAAAAATTGAGATGAGTTGTCGACATGTTGTAAAAAAAATTAATATTGATGACTCATTAATGTCTGATGATAAGGAGATGTTAGAAGATCTTATTGGTGCAGCATTTAACGATGCTTTAGCTAAAGTTGAGACAACATCGCAAGAGAAAATGAAAGGTGTTACAGGTGGCTTTGATCTTCCTGCGGGGATGAAACTACCTGGGTTTTAAATGACACATCCTTATCCAAAGAGTTTAAAAACACTTGTAGATGCTCTTAGAATTCTCCCTAGTGTAGGAAATAAGTCGGCACTTAGGATGGCGCTTTATCTTCTAGAACGAAATCCATCGGGTGCTGATTTTTTAAGTAAAAGTATTACCCATGCATTAGAAACTATTCGTAAATGCAAATATTGTCGTAATCTTACGGATGAGGAAGTATGCTCAATTTGTAATGATGAACGCAGAGATCGTACTAAACTCTGTATCGTTGAGAGCCCAACCGATGTATTTGCACTACAACAATCTGTCGAGTATTCTGGACTATATTTCGTA
>CAZBKP010000253.1:0-1674 GCA_964492525.1 uncultured Cardiobacteriales bacterium | reverse complement strand
TAAAGCGAATTTTCATAGATTAAATAACTACGCATATAAATGTGTTAATTATTTATATCTTCATCGAGGATATGAAGTAGGCCCAAAACCTAAATTTTATGATATTAGTGATTTTGAATATGATCGTAAATTAACTGCTAAAGATGCAGGTGTCGAAAAGAAATATGAAGAAGTCTATCTTAGAATTAAAAAAGCGGGATTGTTAAGACGGATTGCGAATATATATTATCCTAAATCCTTTCTCCGTGAACATGCAGATGAAACAGGCTTAACACAATTTATTAAAACTAAAGAACAGAAAGCAGGTAAAAAACTGAATCATGAAGAGTTAGCCATTCAATTTTTTAAAACACGAGAAAATTGGTTAACAAGTTTGAATGATTTTATTGAAAAAAAGATGATCCGCTTCTACAAGGAACAAAATTAGAGATCATATAGCAATGATCCCTAATTGTATTAATACAATTTAATTGTTATTTTTGAATGCTAGAACAATTAATTGATGCATCTTTTGATTTCATGAAATCTGTAAAAAAGGCATTATTCCCTTTTTCCCACCACTCATAAATTTCTCCTACATATCTAGCACCGCTTGCTGAAATAACTTGAGTTAAAACAATTGGCTTTTTGTTTGTTAAATGCAATTTAACAAAGTTGTTTTCACCTGCTTGATAGTAATCCGCTTTAATTTGTTCGTTGCCACATTTATAGTTTTGGGTGGAAGTGAGTTTAACGTTTTCTAATAACTCATTCTTACTTGAACACGCGGATAGAGCAAATACAGATATCATTAAAGAAGTGATGATAATAGGTTTAGATCGCATGTGTATCTCCAAAATAAATAATTAAATACAGTTACAGGATAGTAGATATTGCCCATAAATTAGCAAAAGGAAATCGTACAATAAAAAACCTTGGAAAACCAAGGTTCTATTATAACTATTCTGCTTTAAGCATTTTTTCTAGGTAGTGAATATCTGTACCACCTTTTAAGAAGTTAGGATCGCTCAAAATTTGTAAGTGAAGCGGAATATTGGTTTTAATTCCTTCAATTACTGTTTCTTGAAGCGCATTTCTTAAGCGTTTAATTGCAATTTCTCGTGTAGGTCCATAAGCAATTAATTTCCCAATCATAGAATCATAATAGGGAGGTACTTTATATCCAGTATAAATATGGGTATCAAGACGAATTCCAAGACCACCAGGGGGATGAAACGTTGTTATCATGCCTGGGGAAGGTAGGAATGACTTAGGATCTTCCGCATTGATTCGGCATTCAATCGCATGACCTTCAAATATTAAGTCCTCTTGTGTGAAAGAGAGCTTGTTACCTTCCGCGAT
Organism: uncultured Cardiobacteriales bacterium; assembly: GCA_964492525.1. Classification (GTDB taxonomy): domain Bacteria; phylum Pseudomonadota; class Gammaproteobacteria; order Cardiobacteriales; family Wohlfahrtiimonadaceae; genus Wohlfahrtiimonas. The sequence goes on along the minus strand of CAZBKP010000253.1, from coordinate 333 downwards.
ACTAATTTGTTCACGAATTAAGTCGACCCCACTAATACTTTCCGAAACAGGATGCTCGACTTGGATACGAGTATTCATTTCAATAAAGTAAAACTCACCTTTCTCATAAAGGAACTCAAATGTACCCGCACCACGATAACCAATACGCTTACACGCATTCACGCAAGACTCACCGATGCGTTTACGTTCCTCTGCAGTAATTCCGGGTGCCAAAGCCTCTTCAATCACTTTTTGATGACGGCGTTGCATTGAACAATCACGCTCACCGATATAAACGGCATTGCCATGTTCGTCTGCAAGAATTTGAATTTCAATATGGCGTGGTTTCTCTAA
>CAZBKP010000252.1:0-1678 GCA_964492525.1 uncultured Cardiobacteriales bacterium | reverse complement strand
TTTTATTTTAAATTGACATTTTTTAGGGGACTTCGTTACCATGCATTTTTAACGTTAGGAAAAGTGATGCCATCATTATATTTTGTAACAGGGACAGATACAGATTGCGGGAAAACAACAGTCTCGACAGGTTTGCTTAACCTTGCCCATCAATTGGGGCGCTCTACTCTGGGGATAAAACCGATCGCCAGTGGAGGACGATGGGAGGGGGGGGCAATTACGGAATCAAGATGCATTATCTCATCTTGAGAACGCTTCTATAAAAGCAGATTATTCAGTGATTAATCCTTTTTGTTTTGAACCTGCTATTGCGCCACATATCGCAGCAGAGAATATTGGGCAGACGATGACCATAGAGACGCTTACAGAGGGATTGCAACCTGCTTTTAAGATCGCTGCTGACTTTAAACTGATTGAAGGGGCAGGAGGATGGTATGTTCCATTGAATACGAATGAAACTTATGCGGACTGGGTCACAACGCTTAAGCTCCCTGTGATTGTAGTCGTGGGAATCAAGTTGGGGGCGATTAATCATGCTTTATTGACGTTAGAGTGTATTCATCGGTCTCATCTTGATGTCGTAGGTTGGGTCGGTAATTGTATTGATCCTGACATGTTAAATATGGATGAAACTATCGTTTTCCTTAGAACGCATATTCATGCCCCCTGTTTAGGGATTGTTCCCTTCTTATCATCTCCTCATGCAGAGAAGGTTGCAAAATATCTCTCTCTTCCCTCTATGTCATAAAGGATGTCTATGTCTCAAAATAAATATTGGATGAATCGTGATTTAGCAGTTGCATGGCATCCTTGTAGTCAAATGAAAGATCATGAACAATACCCTTTGATCCCTATTCATCATGGAAAAGGGGAATGGCTTTATGATTTTGATGGCAATCGTTATTTAGATGCGATCAGCTCTTGGTGGGTAAATGTCTTTGGTCATGCGAATGAGACTATTAATCAAGCAGTGAAGGAACAGCTTGATTCACTTGAACATGTGATTATGGCGGGATTTACTCATCGTCCCATGATTGAATTGTCCGAACAGCTCGTTAATATTACAGGAAAAGGGTTGGATTACTGCTTTTACGCAGATAATGGGTCCTCCTGTATTGAAGTCGCGCTTAAAATGAGTTTTCACTATTGGAAGAATTGTGGACAGAGTGAGAAAAACAAGTTTGTGACCTTAACTCATAGTTATCATGGCGAGACGGTGGGTGCAATGTCTGTCGGAGATGTCTCTTTATATACGCAAACCTATCAGTCGCTTCTTTTTGATACGTTCAAAGTTTCTTCGCCTGATTTAGGAATGAAACCACAGGATGAGTCTGAAGAGTCTTATACCCGAGGAAAATTTTCAGAGATGGAAGCCCTCTTGCATGAGCATCATCATGAGCTCTCTGCCGTCATTATTGAGCCACTCGTTCAATGTGCGGGGGGAATGAAAATGCATTCACCTCTTTATCTTAAATTGTTAAGAGACGCGTGTGATCGATATCAGGTTCATCTCATTTTGGATGAGATTGCAGTAGGTTTTGGAAGGACAGGGACGCTCTTTGCCCATGAACAAGCAGGGATCACTCCAGATTTTTTATGTCTATCAAAGGCGCTTACAGGTGGCTATTTGCCAATGTCTGTCTGTTTAACAAGTCAGACAATTTATGATGCTTTTTAT
>CAZBKP010000251.1:0-1704 GCA_964492525.1 uncultured Cardiobacteriales bacterium | reverse complement strand
TGATTATGGTCGATTACCTTCAGTTGATGAAAGTCCCTGGGTTATCAGATCAGCGTGTGTCTGAAGTTTCTGAGATCTCTCGATCGTTAAAATTAATGGCAAGGGAGTTGAATGTCCCTGTTATTGTATTGTCGCAGTTAAACCGAAGTTTAGAGCAACGCCCGAATAAAAGACCGATTATGAGTGATCTTCGTGAATCAGGGGCGATTGAGCAAGATGCTGACCTTATATGCTTTATCTATAGAGATGAAGTCTATCATCCTGAAAGTGAAGATAAAGGGGTCGCTGAAGTGATTATTGGAAAGCAAAGAAATGGTCCTATAGGAACGGTAAAACTTGCATTCCAAGGGAAGTATTCTCGCTTTAGAAGTCTAGAGCTGAGGGATTACAGTGACTACCATACAGGTGAGTAAAAATATATTACAACATTGAGGGGTAAATTAATGGCTATGCATGAACAAAAGTATAAAATTTTGTTTAAAGGGAATGTAGAAGATTCATTTAATTTAGATGAAGTAAAAAAAAGAACTCAAATTATATTTAAGCTCTCTGATGATAAGCTAGAGCAATTTTTTAGTGGAAAACAATTTACACTAAAAGAAAATATCTCTTTAGAAGATGCAAAACATTATGAGGAGAAATTAAAAAATTTGGGCTTGATTACAATTGTGGAGCCAATAGATAATGTTTTATCTAATAATGATAACTCTCATCAATATAAAGCAGAGTCAAAACTACAGCAACCAACTAAAATTAAAGAAGAATCTAAAAAATCGTCCAAGCTTCCATTATTAATATTATTTTTATTATTGCTTTTGGGTGGAGGATATTATTACTATCAAACTACTAACAATGAGCAGGAACATCCTCAACCTTTAGCATCTCCTCAACAAAAGATAGATACTTCTAATTCGTCAAGTCAGCAAGAGGAAGAAGAAAAAGTACCTTCAGTCAAGGATGATAAGCATCTTGTCATTCAAGAGTGTACTTCAGATGCGGTTGTGGATTTGTTAAAACGTATTTTAGTTGAAGGTATTCCTCAGCTATTAAAACAAAATAATCCATCTTTAACCTTCACATTAATGATAGGTGATAAAAACCAAGAGTTAATGTTTGATAGAGATCGTAATACACGCTTATGTGGTGTGCTCGCTCAATATGAAATAGGGGGGCTTGATGTTGTAAGCCCATCTGAAAATGATACTGATAATCCAGTAAAGCCTATTGTCATATATGAAGTGATTTATAATATTTCATTAGAAGCAGACAATAACATCAAGTTAAGTACTTTAAAACAGAGTGTAGTTTCAAGTAATATTCAAATGGCACCTCAGCAGCAAAATGAGAGTAAAGTTAAAGCAGTTCCTCAAGAAAACTAATTGAGTTAGGAGTGGTTATGGCACAAACAATTATTGTTTTAAAAGAGCATATATCAGGTGAAAAGCGAGTTGCTTTGGATCCAAAAATGGCTCAAAAGTTTAAAGAGCTAGGGTTTAATATTGCGCTTTCTCCATCTGCAGGTGAGAACGCATACTTTTATGATAATACTTATAAAGGGTGTGAGATTGAGTCTCCTTCCTATGAAGAGGGTGATATTATCCTTTGTGTGCAAGCACCGACGGTTTCTGAAATAAAAAAAATGAAACCGAAGAGTATATTAGTCGGTTTATTGAATCCTTATTTTAATAAGGATGTGGTTATGGA
>CAZBKP010000250.1:0-1713 GCA_964492525.1 uncultured Cardiobacteriales bacterium | reverse complement strand
TATCACCCTATTTTTTTATGAAAAGGATCGCTATAACAGATTTATCGCTAAACTTTTTTATCAAAATGAAGATATTGGGTTGAAAATGGTTGAAAATGGGTTTGCCGTTGTCTACCATAGATATAATAATGATTTAGACTATAAAAAAAAGGAAAAAACCGCTAAAATAGCTAAGGTTGGAATTTGGAAAAAGAAAGGTGCTCAACAAAATCCAGAAAAATGGCGCCGTTTCAACCCCTTTAAATCATAATAGAAATGGAATAACTAAATGCTTCTAATAGGAAAATCACCCGTTTTAGCTGATCACGAAAATGTTGTTGCCAAAAAATATATTCATTGGTGGATTTTTGTTCTACCTTTAGTCATATTGTGTATTGCCTTTTATCTCTCTTTAAAAGCCGCATCGAAAGGGTCTTTCTCCCTATTCTCGCTTATTAGTTTTCCTGAAAAAGGTCCTGCCTCGATTCCTCAAGAAATCTATCATTTTATTTGGATTATTTCTCAGTTTGCGATTGAACATATGCCTGAGAAACTCCTTGTTTTTCTTCAAACAACTCGCTTACATCCATGGAAATGGTTAAGCCAATTAGTTTTTCTCTATGCTTTTTATCGATTATTCCGTGCTCTCATTACCTTTATCTCTACACAAATCACAATTACAGATCTACGAATTTTTATTAGAACCGGGGTTTTTCGCCCACAAATAATTGAAATTCCCATTAAGCATATTGATGCGTTTCATGTTAAAAAAAGCTTCTTTAGCCAATTCTTAAATGTTGGTACACTGATCATTCAAGCCTCAGGAGGATTAACCGCTAAGATCCCCGCAGTTAAATCCCCTGCTCTTTTATCCACGCTAACAATGGATACAACGTATGATCAAAATTGAGAATCATCGAGTTCTATTAGAAGGTGATTGGACGATCAAAAATGTTCCAACGATCGAAGATGAAATCAAGAAAACCCTTAAAACCCAGAATGGGCAATTTATTGAAATCAATGGGAGTGAGATTACGCATCTTGATACAAGTGGAGCCTATCTTATTCATAAGCTGAGTGAACAGCTTTCTGGGGATAATAATGCTTTAAAATTGGTTTCATTTAGTGAGGATCATTCAACCTTAATTGCCTTCATCGATCAACGCTTTAAAAATTACCAAAGCCAACCCGAAGCCTCAGAAAAAAAGACAACACTCTTAGAAAAAATTGGTAAGCGCACATGTCAAAGTTGTAATGGTGTTTTATCATTTTTGAGCTTTATGGGGGAAATCTTTTTTGTATTCTTAGGTAAACTAAAAACACCTTGGAAATTGCGTTGGAAAACACTTTGGGCAAATGTTGAAACTGGTGGTTTACAAGCACTATTTATCATTGGCCTTTTAAATTTTCTTGTTGGACTTGTTATTGCCTATCAAGGAGGCGCACTTTTAAAAAGCTATGGCGCTAATATTTTTATCGTCGAACTTATTTCCATCTCTATGTTAAGAGAACTTGCACCTCTTATGACTGCCATCATCGTCGCGGGGCGAACAGGCTCCGCCTTTGCAGCACAAATAGGAACCATGACGGTGAATGAAGAAGTGGATGCACTTCGTACAATCGGAATCAATCCTCTTGATCAATTAGTGCTCCCTAAGATCATTGCATTAATGATTGCACTTCCTTTTTTGACCATTTTTGCAGATATTTTGAGTGTTTTCGGTGGAATGGTAC
>CAZBKP010000249.1:0-1727 GCA_964492525.1 uncultured Cardiobacteriales bacterium | reverse complement strand
AAAGAAATCACTCTTCTCTGCCCTATTATTATGTTGTGCAACCGCATCCACCTTCAGCATTAGTGATGCTTGTACGCGCGTTGTCTTTATCGGAGATAATCAACGTGTTATTACCGGCCGCTCTATGGATTGGAAATCGGATGTCGGCACTAACCTATGGATGCTCCCAAGAGGAATGAAGCGAAATGGTGCAGCAGGTCCCAATTCAATTGAATGGACCTCAAAATATGGTAGCGTCATTGCGACAGGCTATGATATCTCGACAACCGATGGCGTAAATGAAAAAGGACTCGTTACCAATATGCTTTGGCTTGTTGAGTCGCAATATCCTGAAACAGATACAGGAAAGCCTACACTTTCGATCTCTGCATGGGCTCAATATGTTCTTGATAACTTTGCAACAGTTGCCGAAACGGTTGAGGCTTTAGAAAAAGAACCCTTCATTGTCGTAACGGATAAAGTACCAGGTGAAGAGCGCGTAGCAACACTTCATCTCTCAATTTCTGATAGTACAGGTGATAGTGCCATTATTGAGTATATCGATGGAAAGCAAGTCATTCATCATGATTGGAAATATCAAGTCATGACCAATTCACCCAGTTTTGAAAAACAACTTGCGCTCAATACCTATTGGCAAGGAATCGGTGGAACAGTAATGCTTCCCGGAACAAACCGTGCTGCAGATCGCTTTGCACGTGGATCATTCTATATCAATGCCATTCCAAAAGATCAAGATCCACAGCGTTCAATCGCAAGTGTCTTTAGCGTAGTACGTAATGTTTCTGTTCCTTTTGGCATTAATACGGAAGAAGAGCCTAACATTTCTTCAACACGCTGGAGAACGGTCGTTGATCAAAAAAACAAGCTCTACTTCTTTGAATCTGCACTCACGCCAAATATCTTCTGGGTTGATCTTAATACCGTAGACTTTTCTGAAAAGACGGGTAAAGTGAAACGCCTTGATTTAGGCAAAGATCAAATGAATATCTATTCTGGCGTTGCCAATGATAAATTTGTTGATAAGCCTATGTTTAAATTTTTAGGCATTAATACACAGCTATAAAAGAGTTCTATTTATGTTTAAGTCGCTTGTTCTTTGCTCCTTACTTCTTTCCCTGTCATTCTCTCCTGTATTGGCAGAGAGTAAGCTCTCAGAACTAGCGATGAATACTATCGCACAAAAGATTTTTCAGAATGAAGCAAGCGGAAAGGTCGAAAATCTGATTGTTTGGAATCAAGGAGAAAATTTCCCCTCGCTTGGGATTGGTCACTTTATTTGGTACAAATATAGAGAGCCTGATAAATTCGAAGAGACATTTCCAAAGCTTGTTGAGTTTTACAAACAAAAAGAGATTAAACTTCCCCGTTTATTAAGAATGTATCGCTATGCGCCTTGGAAAACACGCGCAGAATTTCTTGAAAAGAAGAAAAATGACCCCGAGTTTAAAGCTCTAGAAACCTTTCTTAATCAAACGCAATCGATTCAAATTGAATTTATCGCCACACGTCTACAAAGCGCACTTCCAAAACTCCTTGAACACACTTCTCAAAAGAAGAAAGTTAATGCTCTTTTTAATCGACTACTTAATGATCCTTCAGGCCTTTATGCTTTAATTGATTATATTAATTTCAAAGGCGAAGGCATTAACCCAAATGAACGTTATAACGGAGAAGGTTGGGGATTATTACAAGTCTTAGAAGCAATGCCTTCTGAGAAAACAACAACA
>CAZBKP010000248.1:0-1793 GCA_964492525.1 uncultured Cardiobacteriales bacterium | reverse complement strand
TTCACCTTCTGATCCCATGGTAATAGCTAGGGCTCCTGTTAAATTCGCTTGAAAGATCGTCTCTTTAGCTTCTCCTGCAAAGCCAGCAATCCAGATTCCCATTTCCTTAAGCGTATCAAGCGTTCTCGCAAGATTTACAACCTCAATAAAAGGAACTCGCTCGGAACTTCCGCTTGAAATCTTTCGGACGATAGGCGTAAGCCCGCATGCTCGATCTTTTGTTACAATCACCGCATCTACGCCAAATGCTTCTGCACTTCTAAGACAGGCACCGACATTGTGTGGGTCAGTAACGCCATCAAGAATCAATAGCAACGGCGCATGATCTAAACGATCTAGTAACTGATACAGCGCGTGTTCATTTTGTGCAGATTTTACTTTAATCTCTGCAATAATTCCCTGATGCTTCGCCTCTTCTCCTACTTTCTCTGAAATAAGATTAGGGTTAACCATATTGACAGGAATTTTATTGTTTTTTAACTTCTCAAGAATCGCCTGCCCTCTTTTATCAAGACGTTTATCGCTTAGCCAAAGCTGCAAAATATTGCCTTCTTCGATAGCCGCTTCAATGGCATGAAATCCGTAAATCCACTCTTTTTCCATTTTTTTCCTCAATAAAAACCGCACCTCTAAAGTGCGGTTATCATCATTAATATTTAAAATTAATTTCGATTGATTGCATTTAAATCTTCAAATGCTTTGACCACACGCTCGACAAGAGAAACCTGACCTGCACGTAACCACGCACGAGGATCATAATATTTTTTATTGGGTTTATCTGCACCTTCGGGATTGCCGAGTTGCCCTTGCAAATAGTCTTTATTTTTATTGTAAAAGTTAAGCACACCTTCCCATGTTGCCCACTGCGTATCGGTATCAATATTCATTTTAATGACACCAAAAGAGATCGCATCACGAATATCTTTAAGATCAGAACCTGAACCGCCATGGAAAACGAAGTCTAAAGAATTGCTAGAAAGATTGAATTTTTCAGAAACGTAGGTTTGTGAATTTTTCAAAATTGCAGGGGTTAATTTGACATTCCCGGGTTTATAAACGCCGTGAACATTACCGAACGATGCTGCAATCGTAAAACGAGAGCTCACTTTTATTAAGGATTCATACGCATACGCTACATCTTGAGGCTGAGTATAGAGAAGTGAATTATCAATTCCCGTATTATCAACACCATCTTCCTCTCCGCCCGTACATCCGAGCTCTATTTCAAGTGTCATCCCAATTTTGCTCATTCTTTCGAGATATTTTGATGAAATTTCAATATTCTCTTGCAGAGACTCTTCGGATAGATCAATCATATGAGAAGAAAATAGCGGTTTTCCTGTTGCTTTAAAATGTGCCTCACCAGCATCTAATAAGCCATCAATCCATGGGAGAAGTTTTTTTGCGGCATGATCTGTATGAAGAATAACAGGAACACCATAGTTTTCTGCAGCGAGATGAACATAATGAGCTCCTGCAATAGCGCCACGAATACCTGCTTCTTGCCCTTCAAGCTTTAATCCTTTTCCTGCAAAAAATTGTGCGCCACCGTTCGAGAATTGAATAATGACAGGTGACTTTACTTTAGCCGCCGCCTCTAAAACACCATTGATTGATTCAATATTAACTACATTAACGGCAGGAAGGGCGAAGCCTTCTTCTTTAGCAATTTGAAATACTTTCTGAACATCATCACCAAATAAAACGCCGGGTTTTACAGCCTCTAATACTTTAGTCATTATAAACTCTCTCCAATGATTATGGTGGTAAAAACAGTCAATATTCTACCATAA
>CAZBKP010000247.1:0-1809 GCA_964492525.1 uncultured Cardiobacteriales bacterium | reverse complement strand
TGTTTTCAGCCTTTACCTATTACCTATCCGTTGCGGTTGTAATCGCGGTTCCCATAACAGGATTAATCCTATTAATTGACCGTTTGTATTTCAAAAGAAAGCGTAAAAAAGATGATAAACTTCCATTTTTAGTCGATTGGTCTGTATTTTTATTTCCTGTAGTTCTATTTTTAACGGTTCTACGCACATTCATTGGAGAACCTTTTATTATTCCTAGTGGTTCAATGCAACCCACTTTATATGCAGGTGATATGATCTTAGCAAATAAATGGTCTTTTGGACTACGCTACCCTCTTACAAATAAACGTATTTTCAGCAAAGAGGGGGAAGGCGTTAATAGAGGAGATATCGCTGTATTTAAATTTCCTAAAGATGAGCGAATCAATTACATTAAACGTATTGTAGGTTTACCAGGGGATGTTATCGATTATAAAGATAAACAACTTACTGTTAATGGAGTGCCTGTAAAATACGAACCAATCGGCCCTGCAAAAGAGCCGTCTACGGAAATTCTTCGCACTGAATTCTTACCGAATAATACTGGAGAAATCGTTGAGCATGGCGTTCAGAGCTCTCCTAGATTAACTCTTGCAGACTTAGGGCAAGTCGGCGATGATGGGATCAAATTCCCAGTTCGAATTCCACAAGGAAAATATTTAGCATTTGGTGATAATCGTGATAATAGCTGGGATGGGCGCTTTTGGGGATTTGTAGATGACTCTCAACTCGTTGCAAAAGCAAACTTTATTTGGATGAACTACAAATGTGTCACATCTCTAACAGATTGTGACCATATTTTTACTATTCTAAAATAATATGCTCAAGATTTTACAATCAAAGCTTGGCTATCAATTCAAAGATATCCATCTACTGAAGCAGGCACTTGTTCATCGTTCTATTTCAAGAGAACACAACGAACGCTTAGAATTTCTCGGAGATGGTTGTTTAAATTTTATTATTGGGCATACACTCTATCAAACTTATCCTAAGGCGACCGAGGGCGAGCTTTCCAATCTACGTGCACATCTTGTCAAAGAAAGTACGCTTTATGAAATTGCGAAGACATTAAAAATACATGATTTTTTATATTTAAGTCATGGAGAGCGTAAAAATGATGGTGCGAAACGCCCAGGTATTTTAGCAGATGCGGTAGAGGCAATCATTGCCGCTATTTTTTTGGATAGTGATTTTGAAACAGCTCAGCAATTCGTCCTCCGTATTTACAAACAGGAACTTGCACAACTCCATGAACACTCTTTTAAAATTGTGAATGAATCCGTCAAGGATCCTAAAAGCCGTTTACAAGAGATGATGCAAGCAAAGAACAATACCGTACCCGAATATGAAGTTGTGGCGATCGAAGGAGAAGATCATGCACAACTTTTTAAAATCCTCTGCAAGGTTGATAATGTCACTACATCAGGGACAGGAACAAGCAAAAAACGCGCAGAGCAAGACGCCGCTAAAAAAATGTTGGAGAAACTGCAATGAGTCAAAATCAACACGCTGGATATGTCACGATTATTGGACGCCCCAATGTTGGAAAATCAACATTAATGAATCGGCTCATTGGTCAGAAAATAAGTATTACTTCCAATAAACCTCAAACGACACGTCATGCGATTACAGGCATCTACACCGATTTTTACTGCCAAGCTATTTTTATCGATACTCCAGGTCTCCATAGTGCTCAACACACGGCATTAAATCGACAATTAAATAAGACAGCAACTAGCTCACTTGATATGGCAGATGTTATTTTATTTATGGTCGAGGCATTAAAATTCACGCCTGATGATGAAACTGCGT
>CAZBKP010000246.1:0-1814 GCA_964492525.1 uncultured Cardiobacteriales bacterium | reverse complement strand
GAGTGTATTTTGTGCTGTAACAGCAACGACAACAGCAGTACCAAATACATCCCTCTCTTGAAATGTTTTAATATCAGCAAAAATTCCTGCCCCACCACCACTATCTGTTCCCGCGATTGAACATACCTGTGGATATGCCATTTCTCCTCCTGAATTTATGTAACATAAAAAATATTTTAAAAAAAATTGCACCTTCGACAAAAATTTACAATTCGTCTACTATAATTAATATCGAAAGGGAGCAATTCCCTTTCATGATAGTTCAGTCTATCGTTATTTTCCCTAAGTTGTAAACTAAGTTGAAACCACTTAGAATGGACCTCCATTTTAAGTGGTCTTTTTTTTGGGAGGAAACAATATGAATTTACCAAACTGCCCTAAGTGCGGAATGGATCACACCTATACAGATACCGTCTCACTTTTTTGCCCAGACTGCGGACATGAGTGGTCCCAAAATGAAAGTATAGTAGAAGATGATGTTTTAACTGCTCGCGATGCGAATGGAACTGAACTCAAAGATGGTGACTCTGTTACTGTGATTAAAGATCTTAAAGTTCGAGGTTCATCCATGGTGATTAAACAAGGAACACTCGTAAAGAATATTCGCATTGTTGAAGGGGATCATAACCTCGATTGCAAAGTAAATGGAACAAGTATGCAGTTAAAATCAGAATTTATGAAAAAGGCGTAAATGTCCGATTTCTACCAAGATATTGATACTTCTCATCTTAAAGCGCCCTTTTCGGATGAAATCTTTACGATTTCATCGGCTCATTTTGCTCGGTTCTTTGAACTTGCCTCAATGCCAATGGTTAAAAATGAGCGATTGCTCTTTGGCATACGAGGAGCCGAGTCCTTATGTGAATTAGGCAAGTGGCATAAAGAGATTTCTCTAAAAGAGAAACAGATTGATCATCAATCCCTCTCGTGTCTTATTGGAACTTGGGATACTCAACACAATAAAATTGCAATCTTTGAAGGGTCGACTGTTCCCTATATCGAATTCATTTTGAAACAGCAGAAAAATGAAAAGGAACGAAGTTGTAACCAATTATCACAAGGGCTCTATCGCTATTATGTCGGCGCACATGAGCCACTTTCCTCTCCTAAAGAGGAAGGCGCATATCGGCTCGATCGTTTTATTAAAGTAGCCGTTTGGCGAAATTTTAAGGAGCATTGTGTGTTAGATGCATGCATTCCAGGGGATAATATTCATGCTGCATTTCCTCATGAGAGTGGATTTCGCTCGGCAGGTTGTCAAGTAATTAAAGGTGAGCACGCAAAAGAGATTCCAACAGGTGATTATCAAACCTTTCGAATTTTATCAGGGCAATCTGCAAAGCCAAGTTTAGATGAATTAATGATGCCCTATCGATATTTACTAGTTCATAGCAGGCTTTTACGAGAAATCTCACATGGATTTCAATCACCCCGATATTTTCAAGGATCTGAAGGAAAGATCGTTAGAGACATTCAAACCATTTTAATTCGTGACGGATTTTTAAAAGAGGACTATATTAATAAAGGATATCTAGATGGAAGTTCCATTGAAGCACTTTATCAGTGGCAAAAGGTAAATGGATTAATGCCGAATGGGATTATCGATCCTACAATATTGGCGCAAATGGGGATAGAAGTTACGCGATGAGACGACTCTTTATCATACTAAGCATGCTCTTTTTAATCAGTGGTTGTGCTGCTGAATTCCTAGTCAATAAAGGGCGTAATGCACTTCGCTATGAGGATGTTATCAATCTTCCCGAAAAAGAAGCTCAAGGAAAAATTGTCTATGTAGGCGGGCATATTTCTGCATT
>CAZBKP010000245.1:0-1835 GCA_964492525.1 uncultured Cardiobacteriales bacterium | reverse complement strand
CAAAGCCACAGAGGCGTATGAGAGTTATCTTGACACAACGGTGTAATAAAGGAGAAATAGTATGGCGATGTTTAAAAAATTATTTACAGCATTAAAAGGTGGCATAAACGAAGCGGGTGAAGCAATTGTCGATACTCAGGCACTCCGTATTTTAGACCAAGAAATTCGTGATGCGGATGATGAGCTAAAAACAGCTAAAGAGTCCCTTGCAAATATTATGGCGCGTAAGAAATTGGCGGAGAATAAAGTGAATAAAACTCAAGCTAAAATTACGGAATATGAAGGCTATGCAATTAAAGCATTAGAGTCTAATGATGAAACGCTCGCGCTAGAAGTTGCAGGGAAAATCGCCTCACTTGAAAACGAAATTGTGATTGAGAAATCAGAGTTTGCTGAGTATGAAAAGAATGTCGCTTTATTGAGACAAACCGTCACACAGACAGAGGCAAATATTCGAAACCTTAAACAGCAGGTGGATATCGTAAAAGCAACAGAGAGTTTACAAAAAGCACAAAAAGTTGTGTCTGAGCGTTATGGTAACTCTACAGAGAAGTTGCAAACGGCATTAGACTCACTTGAAAGGATTAAAGATAAACAGGCGCATACCGCGGCGACGCTTGAGGCAAAAAGCGAGCTTTCTGCAAAGAGAGATGAAGATCAGCTTGATCAAAAACTACAAGCAGCGGGAATCAAGCCAAAAGAGAGCGATGCAGCTGCTGTACTTGCACGGCTAAAGCAGTCTCAATCCAATTCATAATTTAGTTGGAGTTCTATTATGTTCACATTTTTCTCTGTTTCTTTTTCATACCCTGTCATCATTTACACCATTTTAGTGGTATGTAGTGTCTTTTTTTGGATGCTTAGCTTTGTGGGAATGCTCGATCTAGACTCTTTTACATCGATAGAAACAGGGGATCTGTATGCACCAGGAATGGATAATACCTCTTCTGCGACAGGAATAAGCGGATTGCTGATCAAATTTAAACTGCATGAGATTCCCTTTACGGTGATTTTCTCGGTAGTTTCCATTTGTGCATGGCTATGTAGCTATCTTCTGTATCGTTTTTTTGCAATGCCATTGAGAGGATATAGTTTTTTTTATTATCTATTGGGAACAATCATTTTTATAGGGAGCGGGATCTTAGGGTTTGTGATAGCATCTTACCTTTTAAGACCGATCAATAAACGATTAGCCAAAATGAATAAAACACAAACAACACGTTCTATTCTGGGTCAGATCGCAGTGGTACGGTCGAGTGTTGTAAATAAAGAGAAAGGGGAAGCGATCTTTGAAGATGGCGGTGCGGGGATGATTCTCCAAATTCGTTCCATCGATGAGAATGAATTTGTCAGGGGAGATCGTGTCGCTTTGATTCAATTTGATGAATCAACACATACTTATCACGTTATGAGTGAAGAGAGTTTTTTACAATAAAGTCATATTAAATTTTTAGTTTATAAACTTGGAGAAAATAAATGGGAATCACTGAAATTTTAACCATCATTGGGTTTGTTGTGGGCGGTATTGTTGCCGTTGTTGTTGGAATATTTGCAGTTATAAAGGCGTTTTACGTTAAAGTCCCGCAAGGAACGGCTTTGATCTTAAACGATCTTGGTGAGCGTCCTCGTGTCTTCTTTACAGGTAAATTAGTCTTACCTGTGATTCATAAAAAAGAGTTTATGAAGATCTCTTTATTAACATTGGTGGTTGATCGTCGGGGTAAAGAGGGTTTGATTTGTCGTGATAACTTACGTGCGGATATCTCTGTTGCCTTTTATATTCGAGTGAATGAAACCACAGAAGACGTATTGAAGGTTGCTAAAGCAATCGGTGT
>CAZBKP010000244.1:0-1839 GCA_964492525.1 uncultured Cardiobacteriales bacterium | reverse complement strand
TCAATGTATCGAAAGTGAAAAAACTTGACAATAACCGTTATGAATTAACGGTTGCAATTAAAAATAGTGAAGACAAGCCTGCACGCTTAACGGCTTTGGATCAAGTGGATAATGTTATGCTCATTGATAATGAAGGGTTTGCATCTCGCCTTTCTGATGATATTGCATTCCCAACGAATCGTGATGATGTCGTTCTCCCCGCAAAAGCAGGCCTTAGAATAAAATGGGTATTTGATGATGTCGAAGAGACCCCTGCAACGATTCGACTTTACGGGAAAGATTTTAAAATCAATAACTAGAAATTATTGATAACAGCCTTTAAAAGGGAATCTGCCAGTCAATCGGCAGTTTTCCGTGCTCGACTAAATATCGATTCGTTTTAGAGAAGTGTTTACACCCCAAAAAACCACGATAAGATGAAAGTGGCGAAGGATGGGGGCTTTCTAAAACAAGATGTTTTTTCTGATCAATGAGTGCACTTTTTTTCTGAGCATGAGATCCCCATAAAATAAAAACAACATGCTCACCTATGTTATTGATCTCTTTAATGGTTGCATCTGTAAATTGCTGCCAACCGATCGAACTATGAGAGCCCGCTTGATGCGCCTCTACAGAGAGCGATGTATTCAGTAAAAATACGCCTTGTTTCGCCCAATACTCTAAATTTCCATGAGAAGGGGGAATAAATCCCTCAATATCCGTTTCAAGCTCTTTATAGATATTTTGCAGGGAGGGGGGGATTTTAACGCCTTTTTGCACAGAAAAAGCAAGCCCATGAGCTTGTCCTTCTCCGTGATAAGGATCTTGTCCCAAAATAACGACCTTCACCTGACTTAATGGTGTAAAAGAATAGGCATTAAAACGATCTTCCGCTTTTGGATAGATCGTTTTTCCTTGTGCTTTGGCTTCTTTTAAAACGTTGAGAATGGATTGAAAGTAAGGCTTCTCTTTTTCGGAGTGTAAAAAAGGAAGCCAGTCATTTGTAATCATTAAAATGAATCCACAAGCTGGTTTAATCGTAAAGAAGGGCGCATTACCGCAGTGACAGTGGCTTCTTCAGGAAAGTAATAGCCATTAATCGAACAAGACTTTCCACTATTTTGATGAATCTCTTCAATAATCGCTGTTTCATTCGCTTTAAGTTCATCATACAATTTGGAGAAACGGGCTTTAAGCTCGCTATCTTCGTTTTGATGCGCAAGTGCTTCGACCCAGTACAAGAAGAGATAGAAATGCGAACCTCTTGTATCCATCTCGCCTTTTCGATAACCAGGAGAGCGATCATTTTGTAGATAAGCCTCATTTGCAGATTCGAGGGCATTGGCAATTACGGTTGCTTTTGGATTGTGCTGGCTTCGTCCTAAATGGTGAAGTGACTCTGCAAGCGCCATGAATTCACCCAGTGAATCCCAGCCAAAATGCCCCTCTTCCAAGAAGCTCTCTACAAGCTTAGGCGCAGACCCTCCCGCCCCTGTTTCAAACAATCCGCCCCCTTGCATGAGTGGAACAATAGAGAGCATTTTCGCAGAGGTTCCTAATTCTAAAATTGGGAATAAATCTGTTAAATAATCGCGTAACACATTGCCTGTCACAGAGATTACATCTTTTCCTTCTCGGATCCATGTCACTGTTTTTTGTGTTGCATCTTCAGGGGAGAGAATCTCAATTGAAAGCCCTGAAAGATCGTGTGATTGCAAATACTGCTCTACTTTTTTGATCATTTCACGATCATGCGCTCGCTTTGGATCTAGCCAGAAGATTGCAGGCATTCCTGAGAGGCGAGCTCGCGTTACGGCTAATGAAACCCAATTCTGAATCGGAAGGTCTTTCGTTTGGCAC
>CAZBKP010000243.1:0-1919 GCA_964492525.1 uncultured Cardiobacteriales bacterium | reverse complement strand
TACCTCCCATAATCCCCGCAAGTGCAACAATAGTGTTTTCATCATAGATGACAAGCGTATTGTCTTTTAATGTCAGCGTATCGTCATTAATAATTGTCAAAACTTCTCCAGCTTTAGACTGGCGAACATGAATATTGCCTTGTAATTTATCTGCATCAAACGCATGTAAAGGTTGACCCAGTGCCAACATCACATAATTTGTGATATCCACTAAAATACCATGAGGACGAATTCCGCATCGTCTTAGACGTTCACTCATCCATAAAGGTGTTTTCGCATTCAAATCAATATTTCGTATTTCTCGTCCTAGATATCTCGGGCACGCCTTCTTATCTTCGACAGCAACACTAATTTTTGACGTAAATACTGGTGTTATTGGTTTTGTTTCAAACGTATTAATCGTTTGATTTGTGCTAATCGCAACATCTCTTGCAACTCCCAAAATACTGAGGCAATCCCCTCGATTTGGGGTTAAATCAATTTCAATCACGGTATCATCGAGCGAATAGTATTCACGAAAATCTTTACCAATTGGAGCATCATTCGAAAGAATTAATAAACCCTCATGATCTTCGCTGATTCCAAGTTCTCTTGCCGAACAAAGCATTCCAAATGAATCAACACCACGTAATTTAGAAGGTTTGATTTTAAAATCACCTGGTAATACCGCACCAATTAATGCAACAGGAATTTTGACACCTTTTGCGACATTAGGTGCACCACAGACAATTTGGAGATTATCAGCATTCCCAACGTTAACTGTAGCAATACGGAGTTTATCCGCATCAGGATGAGGGACAAGATCAACCACTTCCCCAACAACAACACCCGTAAATGGAGGCGCAGCTGACTCAATAGAGTCCACTTCTAATCCAAGCATTGTTAATCGATCCGTAAGATCGCTCGGCAGTTTTGGAAGCCATTCTTTTAACCACGAAACAGATATTTTCATAATAATTCTTTAATATTAATGAGTAAAATAAACTTTAAGGTTACTTAAATTGATCTAAAAAACGTTGGTCATTTTCATAGAACAAACGAAGATCATTCACCCGATATCTCAACATCGCAAGACGTTCAACGCCCATGCCAAAGGCAAATCCTTGGTATTTATTAGCATCAAAATCAACGGCTTTAAATACATTAGGGTGAATCATTCCACATCCAAGAACTTCAAGCCAACCTGTTTGTTTACAAACACGGCAGCCTGTTCCACTACACATCACACATTCGATATCAACTTCTGCAGAAGGCTCTGTAAATGGAAAAAATGAAGGTCTAAAACGCAATTTCAATTCTTTCTCAAAAAAGTTCTGCATAAATTCAGTTAAAAGCCCTTTCAAATCCATAAAAGTTGCATCTTCATTGACGACCAAACCTTCAACTTGATGAAACATTGGACTGTGTGTCATATCCGAATCTGAGCGGTAAACACGACCATAACCAATCATCTGGATAGGAGGTTGCTGGGATTCCATTACATGAATTTGTGTATTTGAGGTATGCGTTCTTAAAAGCATTTCATGATTGAAGTAAAATGTATCAAACATTGCTCTTGCAGGATGATGCTCAGGAATGTTTAGTGCTTCAAAATTATAAAAAGCAGATTCAATTTCAGGGCCCTCTACAGCTGCAAATCCAAGAGAACCAAAAAGCTCTTTTATTCTATTTAATGTTTTTGTAATCGGGTGAAATGACCCTAAAGCAATTCCCCTGCCAGGTTGAGTAACATCCACTCTCTCGGATTCTAATTTTTCTTTTAAAATCGCGTCTTCGATTTCAGCCTTCTTTGTCTCTAATGCATTCATAATCTCTTGGCGAACTGCATTGATTTCTGCACCCTTGACTTTTTTTTCTTCGGGAGACAACTTGCCTAATTCAGGCATCAGTGCTGTAATTGCACCTTTTTTACCAAAATT
>CAZBKP010000242.1:0-1934 GCA_964492525.1 uncultured Cardiobacteriales bacterium | reverse complement strand
CAATCATACCAAAAGTGTGAAAGGGCAAATTTTATGTTTGATTGGTCCTCCTGGCGTCGGAAAAACGACCTTAGCACGTTCTATTGCGGATGCAACGGGCCGTGAGTTTGTACGCATGAGTTTAGGTGGGGTTCATGATGAATCTGAGATTAGAGGGCATAGAAGAACGTATATCGGCGCGCTTCCTGGAAAAATTGTTCAGTTACTAGCAAAGGCTAAAACGAAGAATCCTCTTATTTTGTTGGATGAAATTGACAAAATGGGAGCAGATTACAAAGGAGATCCTGCGCATGCGATGCTAGAAGTATTGGATCCTGAGCAAAATAATACTTTTAACGATCACTATTTAGATGTTGATATTGATCTTTCTGAGGTGATGTTTATTGCCACAGCAAATAGCTACAATATTGAAGGCCCTTTGCGTGACCGCATGGAGATTATAGAGCTTTCAAGCTATACCGAGCTTGAAAAATTGGATATTGCAAGAAATTATCTATTACCTAAACAACTAAAAGAACACAAGCTTCCTGAGGATGCAATTAAGATTAGTGATGCGATGATGCTTGATATCATTCGCCATTACACAAAAGAGGCAGGTGTACGTTCTCTAGATCGTGAACTTGCTAAAATTTGTCGCAAAGTCATTAAAGCATCTGCAATGCAACACGATTCTAAGCAAGGTAAAGGACAGAAGAGTAAAACGCTAAAGATAAAGCCCGTTACATTAACTAAAAAGCTCATAGAGAGTTATCTTGGTGCGCCACGTTTCCGTCATGGTGTTAAGGAAAAAGAGGATCAAGTGGGATACGTGAATGGGCTTGCATGGACACAAATGGGGGGTGAGCTCCTTGGGATTGAAGTTGAAGTCATGCCAGGGAAGGGTAATCTTATTACAACCGGAAGTTTAGGTGATGTTATGAAAGAATCTGTGCGGACGGCGATGAGCTTGATTCGTGCAAGAGCATCTTTATATGGACTTCCTGATGATTTTGCGGATAAACTCGATATTCATGTGCATGCGCCAGAAGGTGCAGTCCCAAAAGATGGGCCTAGTGCGGGAGGAGCAATAACGCTTGCAATTCTCTCTGCACTCTTGAATCGTCCGATTAAGTCTGAAATAGGAATGACAGGTGAAGTTACTTTGCGTGGAAATATTCTTGCCATTGGGGGGCTAAAAGAAAAATTACTTGCAGCAGCAAGGGCTGGATTGAAAACGATATTAATACCTGAAGAAAATGAGAAAGACTTGGAAGAAATTTCAAAAGAAATTTTGAAAAATTTAACCGTGATTCCTGTCTCGAAATTCGATGAGATTGTTGCGCTTGGCTTTTCTCAACCTATTGAAAAAAATAGTAAATTTGATAGATATAGTGGTCTTAAGAGCTACCAATCAGGCGCTGGCTCTAGTCATGAGAAGGGTGGTGTCTGTTAAAAAAAACTTGACTAGCTAGTAATTGCAACGTATAAAGCATAGTAATCTTTATTGTTACATGCAATAAAGTGTTTGGTTTGAGCAAATTTTAACAATAATTTAGGTAGGTATTATATGAATAAAACCGAATTAGTAGCAGCAGTAGCTGAGAAATCAGGAACTAGTAAAGTAGCAGCGGCGAAAGCAGTTGATGCGGTAATGGAATCAGTTAAGGAATCATTACAAAAAGGTGATAGCGTAACTTTAATTGGTTTTGGTACTTTTTCTGTACGCGATCGTGCAGCGCGTGTTGGACGTGACCCACGTAACCCATCAAAAACAATCCAAATTAAAGCTTCAAAAGTACCTGCATTTAAAGCTGGTAAAGGTTTAAAAGAAGCTGTAAATGGTACAGCTAAGAAAGTAGCAAAGAAAAAATAAGAAGGGTGAGCCCTTTTTAGAAGCTCTATTCAGAAGTAAATTCGAATAGAGCTTTTTTTTAAAAATAAATGTAGTAGAAATG
>CAZBKP010000241.1:0-1945 GCA_964492525.1 uncultured Cardiobacteriales bacterium | reverse complement strand
GTTATTTTATTTATGGTCGAGGCATTAAAATTCACGCCTGATGATGAAACTGCGTTAAAACGCCTTAAATATGCTGAAGTTCCTGTTATTTTGATTGTGAATAAAATAGATCATGTCAAAAATAAAGAGGAGCTCTTCCCTTTCCTTGCAGAGATGATGACGAAACACCCTTTTGCTGAGTGCATCCCACTCTCTGCTTTAGATGATAAGCAGATGAAGCTTGTCATAAAATCACTCACGCACTATCTGCCTGAGCAACCCTTCCTCTTTGATGAAGATGAAATTACAACGGCTCCACGAACTTTTTTAGCGAGTGAGGTTCTCCGTGAAAAATTGACACGTCGATTAAATCAAGAGCTTCCCTATGCGCTTACCGTAGAAATCGAAAGTTTTGAAATGGAAGAAGAACTCATCAAAATCAGTGCCGTTATTTGGGTTGAGCGTGAAAGCCAAAAAGGAATTGTGATTGGTAAAAATGGAATCACGTTAAAAGAGGCAAGTACTCAAGCTCGACAAGATCTTGAAAAGTTATTTGATCAAAAAGTGTTTCTCAAAACGTTTGTAAAAGTTCGACAAGGTTGGTCTGATGACGAACGCTCCTTAAATGCGCTTGGTTATGTTGGAAAAGAATAAATGCTAAGTTATCGCCATGGGTTTCATGCGGGTAATTTCGCAGATGTGATAAAACACTATATTTTATTTTACACACTCAATTACTATAACCAGAAAGTAAAACCCTACTGGTATATTGATACCCATTCAGGAGCAGGGCTTTATAATATTGAAGATGCCTTTGCAATCAAAACAGGTGAATATCAGAAAGGAATAGCTCGACTTTTAGGGCAATCCTTCCGTTCTGAATCGCTCAACCAATTTACCCGTTTTATAGAAGACTTCCAAAAGCACCATCCCAACTTATATCTAGGTTCTCCCCTTTTTGCAAAAATGCTCCTTAGAGAGACCGATCGAATCAAGTTATTTGAACTTCATCCAACAGATTATGAACATCTTAGAGAAAACTTTAGAGGCTCTCGGATTCCTTATCAAATTGAGAAAACGGATGGTTTTAAAGGGTTAATTGGACTTCTTCCACCTTCATCTCGCCGAGCAGTTGTTCTCATTGATCCGCCTTACGAAGAGAAAAGTGACTATCAAACCGTAATTAACACGTTAGAGGATGCGATAAAACGATTTTCCACAGGATGCTATATCCTATGGTATCCATTATTAGATCGTGAAGAAAGTTTAACGCTCCAAGAGAAATTAACGTCAGCCTTCCCAGAGAATTTTCTTAACGCCTCACTTATGGTATATGAACCAAATGAGCAAACTCAGGGTATGTTTGGTTCAGGCATTTTTATAATCAATCCACCTTACTCTTTAGCTGAAGATTTGAAAGAAACACTACCCGAACTTACAAAAATTCTAGCTCAAGATACTAGTGCGGACTATTCATTAACCGTTAATATAAAATAACATCACCTATTTATAGAATCGAATTGCGATATGTAATCCTGTGTTACCATCTTCCCTATTTTTAATCGATAACACAGCACCATGAGCGCGCACAATTGCCTCAACGATACTCAATCCCAATCCAAATCCATTCCTAGATTCATCTACTCTTTTATAGCGCTCTGTCATATATTTTAGTCTGTCTGGAGAGATTCCTTTTCCATTATCTTTAATTTCAACAATTATATGATGCTCATCTTCCACAATAGAGATTGATGTACATTTGCTTTCAGCGGCATAAAATCGGATATTGTCTAACAAGTTTTTAAATAAAATATAGATCAAGTTAGCATCCGCCTTTAACATAAGAGACGGCGGTACAGACCACTGAATCGGATGTGGAAAATTGTCTTGATACTCATCCATCAAAGGCTCAACAATCGATGAGTGAATATTAAAAGGGATAATATCTTCTGTTCGCAACCGATGA
>CAZBKP010000240.1:0-2017 GCA_964492525.1 uncultured Cardiobacteriales bacterium | reverse complement strand
GAAGAGAAGTAAAGCAGGATGGAGAAACAATTGAGTTAAATCTTGCTCAAGAGTAATTATTTCTAATTAAAAGTATAATAAAAGCATCTATTTCATAGGTGCTTTTATTCTTTATACAAGGAAGTTAATCATGAGTCGTAGCAATATTACGAAAATGATGTGGGCAAGGCGGTTTGTCTTACAAGGATTGTATGAGTGGCAGCTTGCTATGCCATCTGTATCTGAAATCGAAAAAGGTTTTTTGGAGAACCCAGACTTTATTCGGTGTAATAGCGAGTATTTTTCAGAAGTGTTACGAGGCATTTTAAGGGATAAAACTGAGATTGAAACAATTATTGCCCCGATACTTGATCGACCAATTGATCATTTAGATCCTGTAGAAAGAGCAATTTTGTGGCTTGGAACCTACGAATTGAAAAATCATTTAGAGATTCCCTACAAAGTGATTATTAATGAATCGGTAGAACTTTCAAAAAAATTTGGCGCAGATCAAAGTCATAAGTATATTAATGGTATACTTGATAAAGTAGCTAAACAAATTCGCTTGGATTATCAGACAAAAAATTAAAGGAACATGACTTATGGATATCTCTCCTTTCTTACGATTTATGGCAGAAAAAGATGGATCAGATCTATTTATCTATCCTGGTGCTGCGATTAGTATGAAGCTTAATGGTACTTTACGTTTTTTAGGAAAAGAACCTTTGAGTAGTGAAGATGTAAAAAAGATCATTTATAACCTTTTAACAGAAGAGCAAATTATTGAGTTTGAGAAGTCTCTAGAACTTAACTTTGCTATTCGCTTAGATGGAGTCGGGCGATTTCGTGTCAATATTTTTAGGCAACGAAATGAACACGGCATGGTAGCAAGATATGTTAAGTCTGAAGTTCCTAAAATGGAAGATCTTAATCTTCCTGAAGATGTGTTTAAACGACTTATTATGGAAAAGAGGGGACTTATTCTTGTGGTTGGTGCAACAGGGAGTGGAAAGTCTACGACATTAGCATCAATGATTGATTACCGAGCAGAAAATAGTTATGGACATATTTTAACGGTAGAAGATCCAATCGAATTCATGTATGAGCATAAAAAATCAGTGATTGGACAGCGAGAAGTGGGGCTAGATACACATAGTTATCAGAATGCATTGGAAAGTGCAATGCGAGAAGCGCCTGATGTAATTCTAGTAGGAGAGGTTAGAACTATGGATATTATGAAAGCGACGCTGAACTTTTCTATAACTGGACACTTATGTTTAACCACACTTCATGCCAATAATGCAGCAACAGCACTTGATAGAGTAGTGAATTTTTTCCCTGAAAGTGCTCGTGAGCAACTTCTTTCTGATCTTGCATTGAATTTAAAAGCAATTATTTCTCAAAGATTAGTACCTGGGCTTGATGGTGAACTAATCCCCGCTGTGGAAGTGATGCTTAATACTCCTTATATTCAAGAGCTAATCCAGAAAGGGAAATTGGATATAATATCTGAAGCCATGGAAAATGGTGGAACGACAGGAATGCGTACTTTTGATCAGGCCTTATATGAATTATATAAAGAACAAAAAATTTCAGCAGATGAAGCAATTAATTTTGCTGACTCAAAAAATAATGTGGCTTTAAAAATCAGAATGTCTCAGTCTAGAAAACTCAATAAAATTTCAAGTGATGGACGAATCGTAAAAGAAGAGTTGGACTTCTCTTTGAAGAAAGAATATTAGAGATAAATTTATTTGTTATGATAGATTATGAACGGCGCTTTTCAAGCGTCAATCGTCTTTATCAAGAAAAGGCTCTACCTATTTTAGCTAACTCATATGTGGTTGTTGTAGGCATAGGAGGAGTAGGCTCATGGGCTACAGAGGCTATAGCTAGAGCAGGTATTGGAAATATACTATTAATTGATCTAGATGTTATTGCAGAGAGTAATATTAATCGTCAAATCCATGCGATGACGTCAACGCTTGGTGCCTCAAAATGCGAAATTATGCGAGATAGGATTTATGAGATTAATCCT
>CAZBKP010000239.1:0-2052 GCA_964492525.1 uncultured Cardiobacteriales bacterium | reverse complement strand
TAGGTGCAAGACTCTTTATGGAAAAGAAAATGGAGAACGGACGTGTGTTAAGGCCTTACATGGAGCTTAACTACTACCATAATTCAAAACCGTTCTATGCTGAGTTTGATGGTACTCGCATTACTCAACAAGGCACACGTAATTTGGGTGAGCTTAAGTTAGGGGTTGAGGGAGAAATTAAAGAGAATGTGAGCGTGTGGGGCGATGTGAGTTATCGCAAAGGCTCAAATAGCTACCGTGATGCAAAACTTTCTCTAGGAATTAGATATAACTTCTAATTTGAGATAAGTCATCCATGAAAAAACCACTCCTTGCATTGCTTTGAGTGGTTTTTTTGTTAGTCATATCTTTTTATATAGGCTTCAATATTAGTTAAAAATGTTATTACAGCTATCAATTAAAATTTCTAGGATAAATGATCACTTCAATTGTGTTGATTATTCAAACAATAATTACTAGTTGAACTCTTTTAAATACAAGATGATTAGAAACTTTCTGTAACATATCAAAAACACTACTTATTTTTTTCTTTTTTTCCATTATCTGGCCAAAGTTCAAATACAAAATATATCAAACATGCTAAAAATGGACTTATGAAATAAGAAATCAACGACAAAATCAATATGAAAATTAGAAAATATAGAAGTGGCTTTAATTGTATAAGTTTAAACATGATATCCCCTTACCTTTAATTCTCATATAGACGAAAAAGAATTGACACATGATGCTAAGAATTTATATAGATTATAACTTGCTAATATAAAAGGACAAATACTTTGTAACGATTGAACAAAATATAATTCGATATGTTTTCTTTTCTTGTTGTTTTTTTGGAATTTTTGTAGGAATTTTTTACTTTTTATATTCTACAAGAGTGAAAAATACATTCGTGAATGAGTAATAGATCAAAAGTTAAAAGCAGATTAATCGGAGGATTTTTCATAAGGATATATCCAAAGAGAACCGTTATGCCATTCTGCTAAAAAAATATCCTTCAATGAAAATCCTTGTTTTTGGATCTCTTCTAAAATAAAGGATTCTGTCAATGACAGCGATTCTAAATTATGTGGATCAATCGCTCCGTTTTCAATAAGTGTGATCGCCATATCAGGATCCTCTTTTTTCACAATCGTCATTTGGCCATTATATTCAAACCAAACGTTCTTAATCTCATTGAGATTCGTATAGCCACGTTGATGAAGCAGCATAATAAAATCACGCGTTGAAAGTTTCGCTTGTGAAAAATTGTCCGCTAAAATTTTCCCCTCTTTCATCAGCGGAATGGAACGACCATCAACCGCATTTTTGATCAAAGCACGCTTAAAAGAGAGATAGCGAACCAGAAGGAGTAATCCCGCCCAAACACTTGCGGTGATGATAAGAACGGAAAGACTGATAGAAGGATTATAAAGAGGCCCGCCAATGATCGCACCGAGAACGACATTCCCCACTTGATCAAGTGCAGAAATAGGCGCAAGCGAACCTTTCCCCGATAAATTGATATAGATAAGCAGAATACAAAAAGCAGCCGCCATTTTGACAATAATGCTGAGGTAAATTGACACCATTTAGAGTGTGCTCCTTATTTGAAGGAATCAAAAATGATCCTTAAAATCCAAATCTTCCAAGTGTTTATTCTGCTCATCATAAAAAGAGACAGCAATTTCATCCTCATTCAAAGAAAGAATAGCAAAACTTTTTTCGACTCTTCCTCTCGGAATAGTTAAGCTTCCGGGATTAATGAAGACAATACCATCAATTTTTTCAGCACCTGCAAGATGAGTATGACCAAAACAGACGATTTCAGCTCTTTTTTCTTTTGCTTTGTAAAAAAGCCTATTTAGAGATTTTTTTACATCAAAAATATGTCCATGTGTAATATAGGTTTTGTGATTTTCGAGGGTGATCTGTTTCTCTAGAGGAAATTTTCCGAGTAAATCACAATTCCCTCTTACTACATGGAACGAGTTAAAAATAGGATCTGTATGTAATAGTTCAGAGTCCCCACAATGGATATAAGCATCACAATTTGGGTGAAAGTTTAAAATATTT
>CAZBKP010000238.1:0-2068 GCA_964492525.1 uncultured Cardiobacteriales bacterium | reverse complement strand
ATGATAACTGGATAGCCGATCTCTTTACCAAGTTTTAGATTTTCTTTGGAATTATCCGTTAATGCACCGGGTGAACCAGGAACACAAGGAACACCTGATTCTAGCATCGCTTTTTTAGCAGAAACTTTATCTCCCATTAAACGAATGGTTTCTGCTCGAGGGCCAATGAAAATAAATCCAGATTCCTCGACTCGCTCGGCAAAATCAGAGTTTTCTGCGAGAAATCCATATCCGGGATGAATTGCATCCGCATCCGTTAACTCAGCTGCCGCGATAATTTGAGGCATATTTAAATAGCTAGAGAAGGATTGTGGAGGTCCAATACAGATTGAATCATCAGCAAGGAGTACATGTTTAAGATCTTTATCAGCAGTAGAGTAAATGGCTACAGTTTCGATATCCATCTCTTTACAAGCACGCAAAATACGTAGTGCAATTTCACCACGATTTGCTATGAGTACTTTTTTAATCATTGAATTCACCTATATTATTCGATGACGAAGAGTGGTTGATCAAACTCTACAGGTTCCCCATTCTCAACAAGAATCGAAACGATCTTGCCAGAAAGCTCAGATTCGATTTGATTAAACATTTTCATCGCTTCAACAATACAAACAGTATCGCCGACGTTGACAGTTTGTCCAACTTCTATAAAAGGCTTAGAGGTTGGCGCAGCAGCACGATAGAATGTGCCTACCATTGGAGATTTAATGACCTTACCTTCAGGAAGTGAAGCTTTTTGAGGAGAAGCTTCTTGAGGTGCAGGTGCAGAAGTAGTCGCAACAATTTGTTGCATCTGTGGGTATTGTTGCGGTGCAGCCATTGTTGTTTGAGCAACAATATTACCTTGAGATACACGGCTAATGCGGATTGAACCTTCTCCTTCTACAATTTCAATTTCTGAAATTGTTGATTCATCAACAAGGTCAATTAAGCTTTTAATTTTGCGAATATCCATCAATTAAGACTCCTAGTTAAGATTATTGTTTGTATTATTGTTCAATAAATGCTCAGCCTGATACAACGCAAGTGTATAGCCAAAGATTCCATGACCAATAATAATTCCGTCAGCAATATCTGACAAATAAGAGTGATGTCTAAAAGACTCTCGTTTGTAGATATTAGAAATATGTATTTCTATAAAAGGGATTGATACTCCTAAAAAAGCATCGCGAATGGCAATGCTCGTATGTGTATATGCGCCAGGGTTGATAATAATGCATTGTATATTGTTATTTTTTGCATTGTGAATACTATCAACGATTTCTCCTTCATGGTTTGATTGAAAAGAGAATAATTGTATATTTCTTTGAGCGGCAAGATCATTTAGATTTTTTTCAAGCATAGGTAAAGTTGTTGCACCATATATTTCAGGCTCTCTTAATCCAATTAAATTTAGATTGGGCCCATTAATTAGAAGAACATTGTGCGGATGCTTTAACTCACTCATATATAAATTAATATCTAAAGTAAATGGGGAATTATACTATATTTATAGGAGATTGGTTGTATTTTACATTGAAAAATATAAGTTGCATCGTATTTTTCTAAGGTTTTATAGTAAAATACGTTTCTATGAAATATAAGGTAAAAAATAAAGAGTATAACGTATGAAATTATTTGTATTTTTCTCTATCCTGCTTCTGACAGGATGTGCAACATCAATAGAAAAACAGGATAAAAAAGCAGAAGCGTCTTTGGTTAAGGACTTTGAACAAAATCGAGCACTCAAAAAAGAGGTAAAGCATTCTCAAGTCCAAAAGTATGTTGTGAATTATCGAAATAATCCTGCAATCTTTAATCACCTAGATAAAGAACGTTTGGTGATATTACAGTATATATTATCTGAGTTGGAACGAAGAGGGATGCCTTCTGAACTTGCAATGATTCCCCTCGTAGAAAGTAGTTATAGGCCAGCAGCTTCTAATAGAGGACAGTATGTGGGGTTATGGCAGTTTGGATCACAGACGGCAAAAAATTTTGGGATGTCCGTGAATAGTCAATATGATGGTCGTTATAACGTAGCGCAGGCTACTAAAGGAGCATTGGATTATTTAGAGTATCTTAA
>CAZBKP010000237.1:0-2076 GCA_964492525.1 uncultured Cardiobacteriales bacterium | reverse complement strand
GAGGTGCATAACAATAAAATTAGAGGTGCGTAACAATAAAAAGGGAGGTGTATAACGTAAATCCAGATAAGATCTTCGCCCTGTCAGGTTTCGTTCTGTCGAACCTGACAGGGCGGGGATCAGCCAAAAATATTGATCAAAAACACAAGACATATTAATAAGATAAAATAATAATCTGAATTAATGAAAAACCTGATATCATATAAAACATACACTTGGAATGTGATTTTAGGAGACTAAAATGCGAGAGGGTAAAATAACGCTGAGTTTAAAAATTGAAGATGAAGTGGCAAAAATGAAACGCCAATTTACACCCAATCGAAGTATTTTTAATGCAAAATACAATCTTGAACTACTCGATAAAGCCATTGTAATGATGTCTGAATTGATAGAAAGTAAATATCATCTGCTCGATCAAATCAGAAATTTACAAGATGCAGACAACAATACCCCTCAAAAAATAGAAGAGGATGTCTTACAAAATTATGTTCCTATTGGTAAATATAATGAGCTTTTAGACAGCCATGAGAATTTAATGATTACCTATAACAATACTATTCTGAATGTAAAAGAAATACAGCGAATGAATACTGAAAAAGATAGGAATATCGTGAAGTTCAAGAAAAAATGTACCTCGATGCACAAAGAAAATAGACGGTTACGTGCAGAGAATAAAAAACTTAGGGACACTGTGCCTTTGGCACCCGCTTCTCCACAAGAGAAGTCAGCACACATCTAGCAGGTGTGTGTAATAAGCGATCTTCATGATCGCTTCTGTTTGGTAATGTTGCAATCCAGGTCTTTAGATCAAAATGCAATACGGAGATTGCCATCCCGTTAATTTGGCAATGCGTTCCGCTGTACGCCTCCACAGTTCCGAGATTGAGAAATCAATCATTCATTAATGCAGTCAATACAAAAGGAGATTAATTACTTACTATCGATCAGTGACTCAACACTATAAAAAGCGAGATAGCACTCATAAAACGCTAAACGAAACATAATCGTTCTATTCAAAATAGAGAACAGTTGATATTTGATACGTCATTATCATGAAAATAACAGCTTTTTACGGGTCTTTCCGTAGCTCCAAGTCTTACGAGAATTGGTTCGCTGTTCTAAAAACTAAACTCTCTTTACTGAGGTATTTATGTCAAAAGATAATGAAAACATTATCAAAGATTATAAATTGAGGCGTTCCTTACACGCCTATACGAGCCACCGTGAGCGATCCTATAAGTCGCATGCAAATCGTATCCAACGTCTAAATCGTTCAGTACAGACAATTAGAGATCTGGGCTTTAGAATTACGGAAGTAAATAACCTGAAGCAGTCCCATATCAAAGCCTTAATTGTGTATTGGAAAGAAGAAAGAATAAGCACCGCTGAAATTAAAAATCGGATGAGTGATTTACGATGGTTGGCCAAAAAGATTGGTAAGGACAATCTCATTCCAAGAACAAACCGTGAATTAGGCATTGAAGATCGTAAAATGCCAAGCAATGACATTAATCGAGCGGTCACACGCTCTCAAGAGGATCTTGCAAAGATTAGTGATGAGTGCACTCGAATGTCTTTACGAGCTCAAGAACTCTTTGGATTAAGAAAAAAAGAATCCATTATGCTAAATATAAAGCGAGATTATGATGAAAAGAGAGGTGTTCTTTCTCTAAAAAGCCGAGGATCAGGAACAAAGGGAGGACGGCCAAGAGAGATCCCTGTTCGCAATGATGAGCAACGTCAATTCTTAAGAGAAGCCAAAATCTTTCAGAAAAATAGAGGATTAAATGCTTTTATTGGTAAAAAATACGATGGATCGGATCGCAACTTAAAACAACAAATGAGCGTTTATGATAAAAATTGCGAACGTGCAGGATTGCATAATAATCACGGGCTTAGACATCACTATGCACAAGAACGGTATAAAGAATTGACGGGCTTTGACTGCCCAAGACAGGGAGGAAAAACCTTTATGGAGATGACGCTAGAAGAACGTCTGAAGGACTTAGAGGCTCGCTTAACAGTCAGCGCTGAATTAGGGCATGGGCGTGAATATGTGACAAGAACTTACTTAGG
>CAZBKP010000236.1:0-2081 GCA_964492525.1 uncultured Cardiobacteriales bacterium | reverse complement strand
GAGCAAGGCTCTTTATGGCACTTGCGCTATCCTATCGCAGGAACTAATGATGTAATGATCGTCGCAACGACTCGTCCTGAAACCATGCTTGGCGACTCAGCAGTTGCGGTTAATCCTGAAGATGAGCGTTATCAACATTTGATCGGGAAAATGATTGATCTTCCATTTTGTAATCGTCAAATTCCTATTATTGCAGATGATTATGTCGATCAAACCTTTGGAACAGGCTGCGTTAAGATTACCCCAGCACACGATTTTAATGACTATGAAATGGGTAAACGTCATGATCTACCGTTAATTAATATCTTTAATGATGATGCGACGGTGAATGATGAAGCCCCTGAGGCGTATCGTGGACTTGATCGGTTTGATGCAAGGAAAAAGCTTGTCGAAGATTTTAAGGCGGCAGGGTTATTAGAGAAGATCGAACCTCATACACTCAAAATCCCCAAAGGCGATCGAACAGGGCAGGTGATTGAGCCGTATTTAACGGATCAATGGTATGTGGATGCAAAAACCTTGGCGATTCCTGCTATTGAAGTTGTTAAATCAGGAAAAATTAAATTCATCCCTGAAAACTGGGAAAAGACCTATTTTGAATGGATGAACAATATTCAAGATTGGTGTATCTCTCGTCAATTATGGTGGGGGCATCAAATCCCTGCTTGGTATGATGAAGAGGGAAATATCTATGTGGGCAATGATGAAGCGGACGTTCGCACCAAATATAAATTGGATGATCGCCCATTAAAACAAGATGAAGATGTGCTAGATACCTGGTTCTCGTCTGCGCTTTGGCCGTTTACAACATTAGGTTGGCCAGAAAATACGAAGGAATTAAAAATGTTCTATCCGACCTCCGTGCTTGTGACAGGATTCGATATCATCTTCTTCTGGGTTGCGAGAATGATCATGATGGGAATGCACTTTATGGAAGAAATTCCCTTCAAAGAGGTCTATATCCATGGGTTAGTACGCGATCAAGATGGACAAAAAATGAGTAAGTCTAAGGGGAATGTACTTGATCCTTTAGATCTTATTAATGGAATTGATCTCGAAAGTTTAGTGAAGAAGCGTACAACAGGTTTAATGCAACCACAAATGGCACCGAAGATCGAAGCCGCAACACGTAAGCACTTTCCTGAAGGCATTAAACCTTACGGAACCGATGCGCTTCGCTTTACATTTACGGCGCTTGCGACCAATGGTCGAGATATTATCTTTGATGTGGGTCGAGTTGAAGGCTATTCAAACTTCTGTAACAAGATTTGGAATGCGGCACGTTTTGTATTTATGAATACGGAAGAAAAGGCGTGTAATGATCTTCCGAATGCACGCTCACATATCGATCAATGGATTTTATCTCGCTTAACGGATGTTAACCAAGAGATTGAGCGCCATATTGTGCAATATCGTTTCGATTTAGCGACACAAACGCTTTATGATTTTATTTGGAATGAGTTCTGTGATTGGTATTTGGAACTCACGAAACCTATTTTAAATGGTGAGTTTAGTGAAGAGGAAAAATCTGCAACACGATATACGTTGTTATTCGTTCTTGATGCGATCTTAAAATTCCTACACCCATTTATGCCGTACATCACTGAAGAAATCTGGCAACAGTTGATCAAAATTGCACCACAATTTAATACAGCTGAAAGTATTTCAGTCGCAGCCTATCCTTCAGTTGATCTGCGTAATGAATCTTTAGAATCAGAAATCGTATGGTTGCAATCAATTTTGCTTGAAGTTCGTAGAATTCGTGCAGAAATGAATATCGCACCCGGAAAACCCATTCCTGTTCTTTATGATAATGCTTCAGATGAAGATCAAAAACGATTTGCGAATAATCGCCTTTTCCTACAGAAAATAGGACGCTTTGAAACATTAGAAGAGAGCAAAGGGGATTTACCTGAGTCTGCCATTGCGATGGTAGGAAAGTTACGAGTTATTATCCCGTTAGCTGGATTAATTGATAAAACCCAAGAGATTGCGCGTTTAACGAGAGAAATCCAAAAACTTGAGCCTATGATTGCTCAACTTAAAGGAAAGTTAAGTAACGAAGGATTTGTTGCTAAAGC
>CAZBKP010000235.1:0-2103 GCA_964492525.1 uncultured Cardiobacteriales bacterium | reverse complement strand
AAGTGAGCGGTAATATAATTTTTTAAGCGGTCAAATTAAAGATTGAGTGGTTTTAATTTACCGAACTAAGCCGAGCTTCTCTTTAAGTGGTTTAAAGTAACGACGGCTAATGGGAACAGAAAGATTATGATCCATTTGCGCCATTGTTTGATTAGCAATACTAAAATCAATTTCCCTTAAATGATCTAAATTAAGCAGATATTGTCTATGGCAACGGACTAAGGATGTCCTTTCTTCAAGATTACTGAGCGTTAATTCGGAAGTATATTTCGACCCATCAGTTTTGACAACATAAACCCCTGTGACATCTGAACCGACATAAACAATATCCTCTATATCTACAAGGTAGATTTTACTATGCCCAGTACAAGGAATTTTCATTAAGAATGTATCAACAGTTTTTGTATTGTTATTGTCCTCATTAAGCTCAGAACACAATCGATTTATTGTTTTTGAGAGCCGTTCTGGCTCTACAGGTTTTAACAGATAATCAAAAACATGCTCTTCAAAAGCCTTTATGGCATACTCATCATAGGCAGTGACTAGAATAATATAGGGAAGATCGTTGGGATCAAGCATACCAATCATCTCAAGCCCGCTCACTTTTGGCATTTGAATATCTAAGAAAACAATATCAGGCTTTTGTTGGTTTACAACACGAACGCCCTCAATCGCATTGCTAGCTTCGCCTATAATTGAAATTTCATCGTAAGACGAGAGCAGTAACCTTAAGTTTTCGCGTGCGAGTGGCTCATCATCTATAATAACAGCGGTAATCATGCAGAAATCCTATCGGTGATAAAAGGGAGGTCTAGGGTAATTCTAGTGAATTTTTCAAACTCATAGTGTACGGATAAACCATATTCATTACCATAACGAACCTTAATTCGTTTATCGACTAATGTCATTCCGAGTCCATCACTATCGGTTTTTTTCTGATAAAGCCCTGCATTATCCTCTACGCTTAGAATAAGATGATCATTGTCTAAATGTGCTTTAATCAGAATATATCCTGTTTCAAGCATCTGACCAATACCATGTTTGATTGCATTTTCAACGATCGGTTGCAAGGAAAATGTGGGTAAAAGTGCTGACAATAACTCATCAGGAATCTCAATATTTACGTTTAAACGATCCATTAAACGTGCTTTTTCAATATGCAAATATGCGCCGACGTGTTCGAGCTCATCGGCTAGGGAGACAATTTCTTGAGAGCGTTTTAAATTTTTTCGAAAAAATGTAGAGAGATGTTGAACGAGCTTTCCTGCTTCATCACTATCCTTGCGAATAACGGCAACCAACGTATTGAGCGCATTAAATAAGAAATGGGGATTCACTTGAGCATGAAGTAGTTTAATTTCAGACTGAGCGAGAAGTTGCTTATTACGTTCATATTGCCCTGCTAAAATCTGAGTGGAGAGCAGACTTGCAATTCCCTCTCCTAGCGTGCGATTAATGGATGAGAATAGTTTGTTTTTAGCTTCATAGAGTTTAATTGTTCCAATGACGGTTTGGTTCTCACCAAGCAGAGGAATCACTAATGTCGAACCTAAAGGGCAATCAGAATGAATCGAACACTGATAAGGATGCTCATTTCCATCCAGATAGACCACTTCTTTATGGTTAATTGCATCCATTGTATGATGTGATGCGATAGGTGTGCCCGTAAGATGATGATCATCCCCGATACCAATAAAAGCGAGGATTTTTTCACGATCCGTAATTGCAACCGCCCCGATTTGTAGCTCATCGTAGATGATTTGAGCGACTTTCATGCTGTTTTTTTCATTAAATCCTTGAAGCAAAATTCCTTCGGTACTGACTGCGATTTTGAGTGCTCTTGCAGAAAATGCTGAGGTATATTTTTCAACCATTGCTTTGCGATCTAATAAAATTTGCATAAACATTGCAGAACCAATTGTATTGGTTACAAACATGGGAAGCGCAATGCGTTCCACGAGAGAAAGAGCATCATCATAGGGTTTTGCTAAGCAAAGAATAATTGCAAACTGTATGATTTCTACAATAAAGGTAACAATTGCAGCGGTCCAAGGATTGAGGAGTTTATCGGCACTGCCTCTTTTCCATAAATATTGCTGAATA
>CAZBKP010000234.1:0-2111 GCA_964492525.1 uncultured Cardiobacteriales bacterium | reverse complement strand
GCGCGTCAGGCAAAATTGAAAGCGGATCAAGAGGCGAAAGCCGCAAAAGAGAAGGCTGATAAAGAAGCTAAAGCAAAGGCAGAGCGAGAGGCTAAGGAGAAAGCAGAAATTGCCGCTGCCGAAGCGGAGCTTTCAGGTGCGGCTTATGGCTTAAAATTACAATCTGCACTGTATAACAATTGGGCGCCTACCATTAATTCTGTTGGATTAAAGGCTCAAGTTTTTATTAAGGTGAATGAAGAGGGTGAAATTCAAGGAAAGCCTACAATCGTTCAGTCAAGTGGAGATAGTGCGTTTGATGACTCCGTGATTGCTGTATTTACAAGATTGAAGAAAATACCCAAGCCTGACCTCCCGATGTCAAAGAAAATATTGTCAAAAGACGGTGTTATCGTAGAGTTTGATCCTGCACAAATGTAGAGAGAAGCGTGTTAGTGCTGTAAAATGTGGATGTGATAAGAAATAAAAAGGAATATTTTATGGAAAAGATTAAAGTTTGGGACTTGCCTGTACGTTGCTTTCACTGGTTATTAGTGGCAAGCATTATCGCGTGCTTTTATACCATAAAAACAGAAAATATCTCCTATCATCAATATGTGGGTATTTTTGTATTGATTCTTGTTATATTTCGAATTATTTGGGGATTTGTTGGGAGCTCAACTGCACGTTTTTGGGATTTTATTCGTACACCAAAAACGATTATTGAATATCTTCGTTATGGTGTAACGCCAACGGAGGGGCATAACCCTATTGGTGCTTTTATGGTGTTGTTCATGCTTGCAATATTATTGCTTCAAACAATCACAGGACTTTTTTTAGGTGATAATACTTTTATTCACCAAGACAGCCCGTTATATAAATTTGTGGGAAGCGATACGCGTGCGATCTTAAAGCGTATTCATTTTATAAATGAATATGTCATTTATGGAATGGTAGGGCTTCATATTGTGGCAATCGTGCTTTATCTCGTTATCAAGGGACAGAATTTAACACGGACGATGGTAATAGGGTCGCGTTCTGTAGAAGAGCGTCATTCACCATTTTCTTCATCCTTAAAATATAATCATCCTTTTTTTGCGCTGATTATTTTTGTTGTGCTATCAATCGTCATTCCATATATGCTTTATGGCTATGTGAAAGGAATTGATTTTCTATCTTGGATGCAAGGTATTTGTACTTCTTTTAAAGGATGGTTCCTTTGAGATTTAGTCTTTTAAGAGCCTCCGCATGGCAACGCTTAAGTTTAGCGTTGCTTGTGATAGTGCCTATTGCAGTGCTGTTATTCTTTCTATTCTAATTTAGATAGTGTGTGCGGACGCGGTCTATATCAACTCCTAAAACCGTTTTTAGATAAGTTTCAACGTCGCCATAATCCGCCTCTATTTTCTCTTTTGCTGCAAGAAGATATTCGGGCTTTATTCCCAATAATAATCTAAAGAATTCATCCGAGATTCCCTTCTTTTTCGCCTCTTCCGCCTCTTTTTGTTTGAATTTGTAGAGGGTTTCAACGGCATTTTGTGAAAGCATGTAATCTTTCATAATAACGTCAAAATTCATGCCTAATGCAGAAAGGGCAATGAAGGCCGCGAACCCTGTCCGATCTTTCCCTGCAGTACAATGGAATAAAATTCGCTTTCCTTCATTGAGAGCTTCTGCAAATTGACGATATTGGGGGACAGCGCTCTCTACAAAATAGAGATAGATAGATTTATAAAAATCATCAATATGTGCCTCGCCAATGCTAGCAAGATTTTCTAAGCTATCTTTTGTCATAATGTTCGCAACATCGACAGGAACACTGAGACGATTGAATCTTTGATTAAAAGTGAGATTTCGAGGATCTTTTTTTTCCTCCTCTCCTCTAAAATCAAAAATAACATCTAGGTGATATGAGGAAAGTGTTTCAAGATCGTTTTCATCCCCCGTTTCAGGGGATGCACACCTAAAGAGCATACCTTTTTTTATAATTTTATTATCCTGTGTTTTAAGCCCTTCAAGTGATCTAAAATTAATAATATTATCCAAAACGTGCTCCCATAAATTGACTAATCTTTTAAATCATAGCGGTAAATTATAACACGGGGGTGATGCTGTGCTTTTTTTATGCAATC
>CAZBKP010000233.1:0-2130 GCA_964492525.1 uncultured Cardiobacteriales bacterium | reverse complement strand
AATAGACTCCTTAATTAACGTGTGAGCTTATCCAAAAATGATGAAAGCTCCTCGGGAAGAGGGGCACTAAAAGCATAATCATAAGGGGGAAGATCTAGGATCACACTGTGGGCATGAAGAAATAAACGAGAGAGGCCTTTCTGCTTCATTCGTTTATTACTCGCCTCATTGCCATAACGCTCATCTCCGAGAATCGGGTGGCCAGAGGCTAAGGTATGCACACGAATTTGATGCGTTCGCCCTGTAAAGAGTTGTGCTTCAAGGAGGGTCGCTCCGGGATAATGCTCAATCATATGAAAGCGTGTATGGGACTCTTTTCCATGGGGAGAAACCACAACATGACGCTCACCATGCGCACGGTTTTCAATATCGAGCTTTGCATGTTGATCAAATGTTCCTTTCTCCCAATGCCCATCGACAAGGCAAAGATAGCGTTTCTTCATCTCTGCAGATTGAATTTGTTTGAGCATTTGCCCTGTTTTAGCAAGAATCAAACAACCGCTCGTATCGCGATCGAGTCTGTGAACGAGCTCTAGAAACTTAAGTTCAGGACGAGCTGCGCGCAGAACCTCAATGACACCATAAGGGATACCGCTCCCTTTGTGGACGGCAATTCCTGAGGGCTTATTGATCACCATGACACGATCATCTTCATGAATAATTTGATTCAATAGGCGTTCTTGCCAGAATTTTGGAATCACTTCTTCATTTGATTCAGGCAAGGAGACTGGAGGAATACGAATTTGATCAAATTCTTTCAACCGTGTTTCAGGCTTTACTCGTCCTTTATTGACACGCACCTCACCCTTTCGAATCATTTGATAAATTCGGCTCTTGGGTAAATTTCTAAATTGTGCCATTAAGAAATTATCCACGCGTTGCCCTGCTTGGTGTTCGGAAACGATTTCAAATCTCACTTTAGATCGAGTTTGATTCTCTTCAGACATAGTCTTCCTTATGAATTAAAAAGCCCCCTTTTAACTAAAGAAGGAGGCTTTAGATTGTATAGTATAGTAAATTAATCTTCTAATGCAGGATCGGCATCATAATTTTCATCTTCTTCCACACCTAAAAGCACAGTGTCAAGCGGGCGTGTTAAGAAGTAGTCGCGCACAGCATCTTCGATCTGCTCGGCAAGTTCAGGATTATCTTTTAAGAATTGTTTAACATTCTCTTTTCCTTGGCCAATTTTTTGATCATTGTAGCTGTACCAAGAACCTGATTTTTCAATGATATTCGCTTTGACAGCAAGATCAATAATTTCAGACTGACGAGAAATTCCCTCACCATACATAATATCGAATTCAGCTTGTTTAAAAGGAGGAGAAACCTTGTTCTTGACCACCTTAACTCGCGTTTCTGCACCAATAACTTCATCCCCTTTCTTGATAGCGCCTGTACGACGAATATCTAAACGGACAGATGCATAGAATTTAAGCGCATTTCCACCCGTTGTTGTTTCAGGACTACCAAACATAACGCCAATCTTCATACGAATTTGGTTGATAAAAATAACGAGTGTATTAGATTTCTTGATATTTGCGGTCAATTTACGAAGCGCTTGGCTCATGAGGCGTGCTTGTAATCCCATGTGCGAATCCCCCATATCGCCTTCGATTTCAGCTTTAGGCGTTAAGGCCGCAACAGAGTCGATTACAACGATATCAAGCGCGCCTGAGCGGACAAGCGTATCTGCAATCTCAAGTGCTTGCTCACCATTATCGGGCTGAGAGATATATAGATTCTCAACATCGACACCAAGTTTTGCCGCATAGCCAGGATCTAAAGCGTGCTCAGCATCAATAAAGGCCGCCATTCCGCCGGCTTTTTGTGCCTCTGCAATCACGTGAAGCGTTAGTGTCGTTTTTCCTGATGACTCAGGGCCATAAATTTCAATGATACGGCCACGAGGAAGTCCACCAATCCCAAGTGCAATATCTAATCCAAGAGAGCCTGTAGAAACGGGGATAATATCAGTATCTTCTGATTTATCGCCAAAGCGCATAACCGATCCCTTTCCAAACTGTTTATCAATTTGTCCAAGTGCTGCTTGGAGGGCTTTACGTTTATTCTCATCCATGGAAGTCTCTTTAATTACTCATTCTAAAAATAAAATTCAACGCGTATTAT
>CAZBKP010000232.1:0-2238 GCA_964492525.1 uncultured Cardiobacteriales bacterium | reverse complement strand
ATTTTTGAGAGAAACTATGTTGATCATGTTTGGAATTCCTAACTGCGATACAGTTAAGAAAGCAAAAAAATGGTTAAATGATCATGATGTTGAATTTACATTTCATGATTATAAAAAGCTGAGCATTTCTGAAATGTTGCTGAAATCTTGGATTGAGCAGGTTGGTGTTGAGAAACTTGTCAATAAAAGAGGAACGACATGGCGCAAGCTTTCGCAGGAATCACAAGAATTAGTGATGAATCCACAAAAAAGCATTCCTATTTTAATAGAGCATACAAGTATGATAAAAAGACCTATTATAGTAGAGGGTGATCGTATTGTTGCGGTCGGATTTTCTGAGAGTGAGTGGCAAACAATATTTATACATTAATGAATTGAAGATGAGGAATTGCAATGATAGGTAAAGCATCTAATTTGATCTCGAAACCACTTCAAGGTGCGTCAAGTTCGCTTGTAAGACAACTTTTGGGATTTGGTAAATTTCCTGGAATGCTTGCGCTTGCTGGAGAAGTAACAACATTAGATATGTATGATGTAGAAGGAATTGAAAGAGCGATTGATGGTGCGCGTACTAATCCTGATAAAATACATGACTTTGAATATGGGTTAACAGAAGGTGATCCATTATTACGTTCTTTACTTGCAGATCAGCTAAAAAAATATGGGCTGATAACAGGTAAAGAAAATATTATGATTACCTCAGGTGCACAGCAAGGAATTGATTTAATTTCTCGCGTATTGATTAATGAAGGAGATATTGTCGTTTTACCTGATGCAACATATATGCTTGCAATTCAAACCTTCCAAATTGATGGTGCAAAAACGATCAGTACACCTACTGATCATTTCGGTGTTATTCCTGAGAAATTAGAGTTAATCCTTAAAAATAATACGATTAAGGCACTTTATGTTACGCCTAACTTTGCAAATCCAACAGGTGCAACGATGCCCGTTGATCGCAGAAAACGCCTTGTAGAATTGGCTGAAGAGTATGATTTTGTGATTATTGAAGATGATTCATATGGTGCTTTCCGTTATGATCGATCAATTGTTCCTGATATTTATCAAATTGCAAAAGAGATGGACGCACAAGATCGCATCACTTATGTAAGCTCATTTTCATCATCTGTGGTCCCAAGTCTTAGACTCGGATTTTTAATCGTAAGCGGCGCAATTAAAACTGCATGTGTGATTATGAAGCAAATTTTAGATATTCATACAAATAGTTTTGCGCAAAGAGTTCTGATTACATATCTTCAAGATGGTAATCGCTTTGGTGATCAAATAGAGAAATTAACTGCAGAATATAAAAAACGTTGTGATGTATTAGCAGATTCTTTAAAGAAGTATATTGGCGATGAATTTGTATTTACAAAACCTGAAGGTGGTGTCTTTTTATGGGGTCGCTTTAAATCTGGTGTGAATACACTTGTTCTTCTTGAATATGCGATTCAAGAAAAAATGGTTTTCTTGCCAGGCGCTGTATTCTATTGTGAAAAACCCGATTATTCCACGGTTCGTTTTTGCTTTTCTACGATTAAAGTGGAAGATATTCCTGAAGCTATTCAGCGTTTTGCTGAGGCATTGAGAAAATATAAATTAGAGCACTAATGATTATTAACATCTTTGGTGAAATTACTAAATTTAATGGATTCATATTTGAATGACTAAACTATATAGTTTATTAGCACTTGTATTTGTGGTTGTGGGATGTGCTTCAGGAGGTGCATCTTCCTCAAAGACCAAGTCTCATGTTGCTTTAAGCAATCCTACAGTTGTAAAAAAAGAGCTCGTACAACAACTTGCACAATGGAAAGGGACCCCCTATCAATTAGGAGGATATTCTAAAAAAGGAATTGATTGTTCTGGATTTGTGAAAACAACATTTAATGATCGATTTGGAATTCAGTTGCCTAGAAGTACGACATCTCAAACGTCTCAGGGTGTGAAGATTGCTAAAAAAGATCTTAAACCTGGAGATTTAGTATTTTTTAAAACGAATTGGAGAGGCGGAACAGGGCTTCATGTTGGTGTTTATGAGGGTAATAATCAGTTTATTCATGCATCTACTCGCCGTGGAGTAATTCGTTCCTCCTTGAATGAAGATTATTGGAAAAAATCATTCTGGCAAGCAAGACGATTGCAGTCTTAAAATATTTCACTTATTGGTAGGTTTTTGTTCGATTGATCCAGCCTTGTAACCAACGTTTTTCATTTCTCTCTTTAGGGGAATTTTGT
>CAZBKP010000231.1:0-2283 GCA_964492525.1 uncultured Cardiobacteriales bacterium | reverse complement strand
GCCGCCCCATAAGCTGCTAAAAATGGTGATTGAGGAAGTGTAACAATCTTTTTTCCAAACTCAATTTCTAAGCGATTCTTAAGATATGTATTAAAAGCACATCCACCCGTAAAAACGATGGCATCATTAATTTCTTGCTTTTTAGCAAGCGAGGCAACTCTACCCGCGATTAAATTCTGAACTGCAGTGCCGATATCTCGTCGGGGTACTCCTCGCGCAATCAAACTAATGACTTCTGACTCTGCAAAAACAGTACATAAGCTATTAATGGCGATCTCATTTTCTTCAGTAAGATTACCAAGATCTTCTAAGGTAAATCCAAGATTTTTTGCCATCACTTCTAAGAAACGTCCCGTCCCTGCAGCACACCGATCATTCATATCAAATCCTACTACTCGCCCTGTTTTTGAGAGCATAATAGCCTTGGTATCTTGTCCTCCAATATCTACAATGGAACGACACTCTGGATAGAAATGAAATGCTCCTATTGCAACCGCTTTTATTTCAGTAATAACATTACAATCTTCATTCTCAAAGAGTTGCCGTCCATATCCCGTTACAGTAAAGGCTTTAGGTTGATACTCATTTAAAATTGATTCACACGTTTGCTTTGGCTCATATCCTGTATCAACCCTTGTTTCAAGAATAACCTTATCATCCTCTAAAACAATGCATTTAATAAAACGAGATCCAATGTCTATTCCTGCTACACTCATTACAACATCTCTATAAAAGCTTCAATTCGCGTTCTTAACTGCCCAATATCCTCTTTTGAATAGTCTGTTTCGATTTTCAGGAATGGTATGTCTTCCGCTTCTGTGGTTGATTTAATTTTAAATGACTCCATCATAAATGGTGTACAAAATTGCAATGAATAATGTACAAATCCATCTGCTTGATGAGATCTAACCATCTCGTTGATATTAACAGGACGATCGCTATTAGGCGTAAAGCATGCACAGTCAACTTTCATATGTCTACTTGCCAATATTTCAAACGCCTCATCTAATGTCGTAAAAGAAGTATCAAGTAAATTCCTGAAGGAGCGAACACCTACGCATGACTCTTCTGCAACAATGACTGAACCCGCATTTTCTATAATTCCAGGAACTTTCCAATTCGGCATTGCCATCGGTGATCCACCTACGATGAGTCGTTTTGCACCTTTTCCTTCTACGCCTTCTCCTTTTTTTACTCTTTCTTCAAGCTCATCGCAGAGTGTATTAATTGCATTTGTTACTTTGAGATTATCTGCGCTTGATGCAAATTGGTTAACAAGCAAGGCATCTAAGCCAGAAATAGGTGCTGGCTTAGCACTTCTTAAATCATGAAGCCGCTGCTGTGCTTTTCGTCTATTATTGATGACCTCAAAAGCATGCTTTAAACTTTCTACCGTGATTTTCTTTCCTGATAATGTTTCTAATTTTTCAGCACATCGCTTGAGTTCGTTCACCCACATCCGAATGCCATCTTCATTTTTAATATTCGGAAGTGAAAGAACCATAATTTCAGAAGGAGAAATATCACTTAATGCCTCATATGCTTTTTTCTTTCCATCACAGGTTGTTTCCCCAATGATTAAATCAGAAATTTGCATATAGGGACACTTACCAGTTGCACGAAAACCAACAATGGCTTTAATCAATGCACATGTATTTCTTGGAATTAATTTTTCTGCTTCATCTGTAGCAACTTCTGCACCAGAGCAAAGACTAAAATGAATGCCATCAACCGCGAGAACAAGTTCTTCAGGTGCGTATACACAAAAAGAACCAACGGCAATTGCACCTCTATTCTCTTTTTCATTGAAGATTTCCTCAACTCTCCCCATTCCTCCAGCAGCTACAAGATTCTCAAAATAAGCCATACTTTCAGGACGATTTGTCTGAGGAACATAAAGATCAATGTAAGGCTGAGGAAGTCCTTTAGGCAATTCACGATCTGGATCTAATGTTCTCATGCTTTGCTCCTAATTTATGCATAATTACTTTATATTATGTATTATAAAAATACAGTCTAGTCTGTAAGCATTTGATTTTGATTATCCTCATTTATAGTAAAATTATTTGTTATAGCTATTTTTTTTAATTTAGATAGAATGGATATATAGCTGTACATCCTGAATAAATTTCTTAACGTTATCTTTACAATTAACTTAATTAACACATTAAATTATCTAAAATCTTATAACTAAATTTTAATTGCAGTATAAACACACCATCCACCTGCTTGCTTATCTATATAGTAAACAAACTTATAAGATATCATTAAAAATTTTTCAGC
>CAZBKP010000230.1:0-2283 GCA_964492525.1 uncultured Cardiobacteriales bacterium | reverse complement strand
TAAAACCACTCAATCTTTAATTTGACCGCTTAAAAAATTATATTACCGCTCACTTAATGACTATTCATTATTTACAAATTCTCGTTATAGGATAACAGTGCAGATTACACCTAGACTACATTGTGAGTCTGTACTTTTTTAACTGGGATTTGAGGAATATGAAATGGGAAAAAATAATTTTCTGAAACATGTCCCCTGGCTGATTTTAAGTGTCTTGGGAGCATGTTGTTTAGGAGTTGTTGCACTAAGGCGCGGTGAGCCAATAAGTGCATTATGGATTGTTGCTGCATCTGTTTCAGTCTATTTGATTGCATACCGTTACTATAGTTTGTATATCGCAAGCAAAGTCATGAAACTAGATCCAACACGGGCAACGCCTGCCGTCATCAATAATGATGGACTTAACTATGTTCCAACCAATAAATA
Organism: uncultured Cardiobacteriales bacterium; assembly: GCA_964492525.1. Taxonomy (GTDB): domain Bacteria; phylum Pseudomonadota; class Gammaproteobacteria; order Cardiobacteriales; family Wohlfahrtiimonadaceae; genus Wohlfahrtiimonas. The sequence continues at coordinate 1,857 of CAZBKP010000230.1, read as the reverse complement.
TGTATTATTTGGACATCACTTCGCTGCAATTGCAGGAGCGGGTCCTCTTGTTGGACCTGTATTAGCGGCACAAATCGGATATTTACCTGGTACACTTTGGCTACTTGCAGGAGTTGTGCTTGCAGGTGCGGTTCAAGACTTTATGGTACTGTTTTTATCTACTCGCCGTAATGGTAACTCATTAGGTGAAATGATTAAAAATGAGATGGGTAAGATTCCAGGAACCATTGCGCTCTTTGGTTGTTTCTTAATTATGATCATTATTCTAGCGGTGTTGGCACTTATCGTTGTTAAAGCACTCGCAGAAAGCCCATGGGGTGTATTTACAGTATGTTCAACAGTTCCAATCGCAATTTTTATGGGCCTATATATGCGTTACATTCGCCCAGGACAAATTAAAGAAGTTTCGATCATTGGTATTGTTTTATTGATCTTATCTATTTGGTTTGGTGGTGTTATTGCGCATGATCCATATTGGGGTCCTGCATTAACCTTTAAAGATACAACAATTACTTATGTATTGATTGGCTATGCTTTCGTATCAGCACTGCTTCCTGTTTGGTTAATGCTTTCTCCACGTGACTATTTAGCAACCTTCTTGAAAATTGGTGTTATTGTCGGTTTAGCAATCGGTATTGTCATTCTAAATCCAGAATTAAAAATGCCAGCATTAACGCAATTTGCAACAGATGGTAATGGTCCTGTTTGGAAAGGTAATATCTTCCCATTCCTATTTATTACAATCGCTTGTGGTGCCGTTTCAGGATTCCATGCGTTGATTGCTTCAGGAACAACACCAAAATTAATCGCATGCGAAACAGATTCTCGTTTTATCGGTTATGGTGCGATGTTGATGGAGTCTTTCGTTGCAATGATGGCATTAGTCGCTGCATGTATCATTGAACCAGGTTTATACTTCGCGATGAATACAGCACCTGCAGCATTAGGGTTTACAATGCCTGATTTACATAATTTAGGGGGTGCTGATCATGCTGCGATTATGAATTCACTTGTGGATGCTACGACAACTGCGGCAACAAAAATTAGTTCTTGGGGATTCACGATTACGCCTGAGCAAATTTTGCAAACCGCTAAAGATATTGGCGAACCTTCTATCTTGAATCGTGCTGGTGGAGCACCTACATTAGCAGTAGGTATCGCACATGTATTCCATAAGATCGTTCCTGCTGCGGATATGGGCTTCTGGTATCACTTTGGTATCTTATTTGAAGCACTCTTTATCTTAACAGCACTAGATGCAGGAACACGTTCAGGTCGCTTTATGTTACAAGACTTATTGGGTAACTTTGTTCCATTCCTTAAGAAAACAGATTCACTTCTTGCAGGAATTGTCGGAACAGCAGGATGTGTTGGTCTATGGGGTTATCTATTATACCAAGGTGTTGTAGATCCATTAGGAGGCGTTAAGAGCTTATGGCCACTCTTCGGTATTTCAAACCAAATGTTAGCAGCAATCGCACTTGTCTTAGGAACCGTTGTACTTGTTAAGATGAAGCGTACTAAATACATCTGGGTAACTGTTATTCCTGCCGTATGGTTATTGATCGTAACAACTTATGCGCTTTGTTTGAAACTCTTTAGTAACAACCCAGAACTTGAAGGATTCTTACATCTTGCAAATGTTTATAAAGAGAAAATCGCAAACGCAGGTGCTGATGTTACAGCACAACAACTTCAAAACATGCAACATATCGTAGTGAATAACTACACAAATGCAGTTTTAAGTGTTCTATTTATTATTGTAGTCTATAGCATCTTATTCTTCGGAATTAAGACTGCGCTTACAGCAAATAAGATCAAAGAGCGTACAGATAAGGAAACACCTTATGTACCTGT
>CAZBKP010000229.1:0-2337 GCA_964492525.1 uncultured Cardiobacteriales bacterium | reverse complement strand
ATAATGATTCAATCTTGCGCCAAGTCCCACTCGCTCTAAAATTGCTTTCGCTTCTGCACTTGGCGATTTATGCTCTTTTAGTTCTAACGGCAACATTACATTTTCAAGCGCAGTTAACGTTTCTATCAGCTGAAAAGATTGAAACACAAATCCAACCTCTTTCGCCCGCACTTCTGCACGCTCATCTTCATTTAAGGCATGAAGGGGATAATTGGCTAAATAAATCTCTCCTGAAGTTACTGTATCAAGTCCTGCAAGCAATCCCAACAATGTTGACTTTCCTGATCCTGAGCTCCCTATAATAGCTAAACTCTGACTTTCTTCTAAGTCAAAAGTGATATCATGTAAAATAGTCAAAGGTTCAGAAAGCATGACACTTTTTGAGAGATTTTTTACGGATAAAATAGGATGAGTCATAAGGAGATATCATGATTAAAAGATTAACAGCAATTATCTTATCACTTTTTTTATCGAGTTTTACATTTGCAAATACAATTCTCATCGTTGGCGATAGTATTAGTGCTGGCTATGGCATCCCAAATGGAAAAGGATGGGTCACACTCCTTGAAAAAACACTCGAGGAAAAAGGTCGCTATAGTACCATCGTCAATGCATCTATTTCAGGCGATACCACAACAAATGGATTATCTAGACTCCCTCCGCTTTTAGAAGAACATCATCCTGATATTGTAATTATTGAGCTTGGCGGCAATGACGGACTGCGCGCAACCTCCCCAAAACTCATAGAAAAGAATCTTCTTGAAATGGTCGAGAAATCAAAAGCAAGTGGCGCAAAAGTTCTATTAGTGGGGATTCATCTTCCCCCTAACTACGGTAGACAATATATCAAGCAATTTTTAGCAGTCTATCCTGCAGTTGCTAAAAAAACTGGGGCAATACTTCTATCATCTATCGTAGAAAATATTGGAGATAATGATTCATTAATGCAGGGTGATGGTGTTCATCCCAATGAAAAAGCACAGCCAATGATTCGAGATATGGTATTTGAAAAAGTGTTACCACTTTTATGATAACCACTAAAAAGGAGATATAAATGAATATCTCCTTTCTCTTTTAGGATGCTGATTTCTTGTAGCTACTTACGTTTTGCAATCATCTCACGTAAGACATAATGCAGTATCCCACCTGATTTAAAATAATCGACTTCATTTAACGTATCAATTCTGCATAATGTCGAGAATTTCGTTATTTTTCCTGACTCAGGATCCGTTGCGACCACATCAATAGTTTGGAGTGGCTTGATCGTATCATCAAATATAATATCAAACTGCTCATTCCCTTTAAGGCCTAAGCTTTCCGCACTCTCACCATTTTGATACTGAAGTGCCAAAATCCCCATTCCGATAAGATTTGATCGATGAATACGTTCATAACTTTCGGCGATGACCGCCTTAACACCTAGCAAATTGGGTCCCTTTGCAGCCCAATCTCGGCTTGAACCACTCCCATACTCTTTTCCTGCAAGAATAATTAAAGGCGTTTCATCCGCTTTATACTTCATGGCAGCATCATAAATCGTCATAGTTTCATTCGTTGGGAGATAACGCGTAAATCCGCCCTCAATCCCCTGAAGCATCTTATTCTTAATGCGGATATTGGCAAATGTACCCCGCATCATCACCTCATGATTTCCACGACGCGCTCCGTACGAGTTAAAGTCCTCAGGTTTAACACCATGTTCTATGAGATATTTACCAGCAGGAGAATCTTTCTTAATGCTTCCCGCGGGAGAAATATGATCCGTCGTGATTGAATCCCCAAACATAGCAAGTACAGAGGCTTTTGGAATCGGTTGAAGTGCCTTAATCGGCTCATTAATCTCATCAAAATAAGGGGGAAGTTGCACATAAGTGGACGATTGATCCCACTGATAGGTTTCACTCTCTACAACCTTAACCGCTTTCCATTTCGCATCGCCCTCAAATACACCTTCATAGCCTTTTTTGAACATTTCGCTTGAAATCAGTGCAACTTCTTTCGCAACTTCTTCATTGCTAGGCCAAATATCTTTTAGATAGACATCATTCCCATTTTGATCTTTTCCGATCGGCTCTTTTGTTAAATCTATATTGGTAGAACCTGCAATAGCATACGCAATCACTAAAGGAGGAGAGGCTAGCCAACTTGCACGAACTTGAGGATGAATTCTTCCTTCAAAATTTCGGTTTCCAGATAATACACCTGACATCACCATATTGTGATCATCAATCGCTTTTGCAACCTCAGGGATTAAAGGCCCTGAATTTCCAATACATGCCGTACATCCATATCCTGTTAAATAGAATACTATTTTTTCTAGATATTCAGTTAATCCTG
>CAZBKP010000228.1:0-2365 GCA_964492525.1 uncultured Cardiobacteriales bacterium | reverse complement strand
GAAAAACGAGTGGATTTGAAATTATACATGATCGAAATATTAAATTTTAGTTTATAATTTACCTCTTTTAGAATTATAGAATGAGTGTAAGACAATGACTTTGAAAAAGCTTATGTTTTGTGGTGCTGTTGCAATCTTAACGACAAATTTAGTAAGTGCACAAACAGTACAATATGTGAGTGATCAGTTAGAAGCGCCCGTTCGCTCAGGACCTGATGATAAAAATAGGATTGTTAAAATGTTAACATCAGGGGAAAAAGTTCAGAAATTAAGTGAAAGAGGTTCGTTTGTTGAAATTTCATTTAATGGTACAAAAGGGTGGATTCATAAACGTTTTTTAATGGATGATGCACCTGCTCGTGAGTTTGTTGAACTTGCAAGAAGTCAATTTGAGCCTTTAAAAGAGAAAATTGATACTTTAGAAAATAGCGTTAAAGAGAAAGATGCTGTTATTCAGAGAATAACGGAACTGAATGAACAACTAAAACAAGCAGTCGATAAACAAAGTACTGAGATCGCTTATATTGAGCAAACGTATAAAAATGCGATTGATATCGACCGAAAGAACCAAGAATTAGAGCAATTAAGGGTTCAAAATGAGAGCCGAATTGATCAACTAGAGAAAGAAGTCACAACATTAAGTGAACGAAAAAGAAGTGATGAATGGCTCAAAGGTGCAGGTATTTTATTCGGTGGTATTCTATTAGGAACATCGATTTTACCTAGATTGTTACGATATCGTAATCAGAAAAAGAGTTGGGGGCGCCGTTAATGTTAAAGTTTGATGTTTTGAGATTACGCCCTTTAGAGCGGGAAGATTTAAGATTTATTCATAAATTAGATAATAATGCTTCAATCATGCGTTATTGGTTTGAAGAGCCTTATGAGTCTTTCTTAGAGCTCTATGATCTTTATGAAAAACATATTCATGATAAGCATGAGAGACGTTTTATTATAGAGACAAAGGAAAATACTGAAGAGATCGGCTTGGTTGAGCTTGTCGAAATAGACCATATTCACCGTCGTGCCGAATTTCAGATCATTATTGCTCCGAATCAACAAGGGAAGGGCTATGCCAAAGTTGCAACTAAATTGGCGATGGATTATGCCTTTTTGACTCTAAATTTAAATAAACTCTATCTTTTAGTGGATGAATCGAACGAGAAAGCGATTCACATATACGAGAGACAAGGATTCACTCGCGAAGGGGTTCTAAAGCAAGAATTCTTTATGGATGGACAGTACCGAAATGCCATCAGAATGTGTATTTTTCAAAGTGAGTACTTAGCAAAAAACACATCAACTCAAAGTTAAAATGTCGTTCTTTTCTAACTTTAAGTACTATTTGAAACGCCCCATTTTAACTGTGGGGCTCTTGAGTTTTTCATCAGGGCTTCCGATTCTGATGACACTCTCTACTCTGACGTATTGGCTCTCGAAATATGGAATTGATAAAAAAAGTATTGGGTTAATGAGTTTGACGGGGCTTCCTTATATTTTGAAGTTTTTATGGGCCCCTTTTATCGACATTTATCAAATCCCCATACTTGCTAAATTAGGAAGACGAAAAAGTTGGATTATTTTCTTTCAGGGAATTTTAGCGCTCATTTTCTTCCTATTGAGCAGAATGACACCAGACCACTCATTAGGACTGATTGCTGTTTTAATTCTTCTTCTATCTTTTATATCGGCGAGCCAAGATATTGTAATTGATGCCTATCGCATTGATACATTAAAACCAGAGGAGCAAACGTATGGCTCAGGGATTGCTCAAATAACTTATCGTTTAGCGATGCTTCTGATGGGGGCAGGTGTAATGATGCTGTCTGATCACATAAGTTGGAACCTCATATATACACTGATCGCATTTCTCTTTTTGGGATTAATGTTGTCGACTCTTTTTTTTGTTAAAGAGCCTCAATATTCTGTAAATGTAATTAAGGAAAATCAATATAGCCATTGGATCGTAAATATATTGGAGCCTTTTGTAGAGTTCTTGTCACATAAACGCGTGGCGATCATTATTGCGTTTATTATTGCCTATCGACTTCCTGATGCAATTGCGGGCGTAATGGTTACCAATTTTTATACAGATATGAATTTTACAGGCACAGAAATTGGAATCATCAGTAAAATTTATGGTGTCATCGCAACTCTAGTCGGTGCTTTCGTTGCAGGTTCAATTGTCTCCAAGTTTGAGCTCTATAAAACATTGGTTTTATCTTGTGTTTTTATGGGATTAACGAATTTATCCTATTTATTAATTTTAGCGACACCTACCGTCAGCGCTCTCACAATTGCGATTACAATTGAGAATTTTGTAGGCGGATTTGCGAGTGCGGTATTTGTAACGTATTTAAGCCTG
>CAZBKP010000227.1:0-2400 GCA_964492525.1 uncultured Cardiobacteriales bacterium | reverse complement strand
TGTTTTTTTATTTTATTCGTTGCGATATGCTCAACTTTAAAATCACATACAGCGGCAGCTCCTACAAATATATCAGCATCTTTTGACTCTTCTAAAGAAGCTTCTAATAATTCTTCAGCTGTATTTATATTTATTTGCTTTACTCCAAAAGGAGAAGACAAGTTTGTTGGCCCCGAGATTAAAGTCACATCAGCACCTTTTAGAAAAAAGGCTTCTGCTAAAGCATATGCCATTTTCCCACTTGAAAAATTACTAATAAAACGAACAGGATCTATCAGTTCAATAGTTGGGCCTCCAGTAATAACAACTTTCTTCCCTTTTAATGATTGGTCTCTATTATTATAAGTATCAATATTGTAGAAGATCTCTTCAGGAGAAGCCATCCTACCCTCTCCTAGTTCACCACAAGCTTGTTCTCCCTCATCAGGACCTATTATATAAATGCCTCTCTCTTTTAACATTAACACATGAGACTGAATAATTTTCTGCCCCCACATTGCTCTGTTCATACTTGGAGCGATTAATAACGGCGTTTCTGTCGCTAATACTAAAGCGGTTAATAAATTATCTGCAAGCCCCAATGCAATTTTAGACAGTGTATTGGCAGTGCAAGGTGCAATTAAAACATAATCTGCCCACCTAGCGAGCTCGATATGCCCCATTCCTTTTTCATGCTGAGGATCTAAAATATCATAAACGACAGAATTTCCAGTAAGCGCTTGAAACGTTAGTGGTGTAACAAATGCGGTTGCTCCTTTAGTCATGACTACACGAACTTCATATCCGCTCTTTTTTAGTAGCCTTATTAAATAGGCAGTTTTGTAAGCTGCAATGCTACCCGTAATACCAACAACAATTTTTTTCATAGCTATACTCACAGTAAAATAATGTCAAACTGCTCTATATTGTAAAGCGCTTCTGATTGTAATTTAATATTAATGTTCGCTATATTAGATAACTCTGCAAGATGGTGAGCCTCTTCATCCAAGAGTTGCTCTATGACATCCGCAGAGGCAAGAATCAGGAATCCTCTGACATTAGGATATTGCTTAGACTCCCTCATAATTTCTCTAAATATCTGATAGCAAATCGTTTCAGGCGTTTTAACATACCCTTTACCATGACATGTAGGGCATTTCTTACATAATACGTGCTCTAGGCTCTCTCGAGTTCTCTTTCTAGTCATTTCAACCAAGCCAAGACTTGTAACTTCACTAATTGTAGTCCGCGCGCTATCTTTAGCTAATTGTTGCTGAAGCTCACTCAAAACGCTTTGTTGGTGCTCAGGATTTTCCATATCAATAAAATCAATAATAATCATCCCACCCAAGTTTCTTAAGCGCACTTGATGTGCGATTGCTTGCGCCGCTTCTAGGTTTGTTTTAAAAATGGTTTCTTCTAGATTCCGATGTCCAACATACCCTCCCGTGTTGACATCAATTGTCGTCATTGCCTCTGTCTGCTCAATAATAATATAACCACCCGACTTTAATGACACATGATCAGAAAGTGCTCTTTCAATCTCTTCTTCTATATTATATAAATCAAAAATAGGACGACTACTTTGATACAACTGAATTTTATCTAAAGTATCTGGCAAAAAATCCCTTGCAAAATAGATCATATTTTCAAATGCCTCTTGAGAGTCAACTCTAATTTGCTGAATGTTACGTCCAACATAATCTCGTAAAATACGCATTTCTAGGGGAAAATTTCCATAAATCAACTCTCCAGCTTTTGACTGTCTGATTTTCTCAGAAACGTTAAGCCACAAACGTGAGAGAAATTGCATATCTGCTCTAAGCACCCATGGATCAACGCCTTCTGCTGCTGTTCGCGCAATATATGCACCACCAAATTCTTTTTGATATTGCGTGAGATGATCTTTAAGTCTAGACCGCTCTTCTTCTGTTTCTATTCTTATCGATACACCTATAACTTCACTTTCCGCCAAATAAACTAAATAACAAGATGGGATCGAAATTTGAGTAGTAATTCTCGCACCTTTCGTTCCCAAAGGATCTTTAATAACTTGAACAACAATTTCTTGCCCTTGATACAGCACCTGAGTGATATCAACTTTTGATTGAGATGCTGTATCATCATTGCTCGTCGTGTCTACGACCTCTTCGGAAAATTCATCTTGCTCAATGACTTGCTCAATATTTTGTTGTGAATTAGCAATATGTATATCATTTACGTGCAAGAAAGCAGCACGTTCTAATCCTATATCAACAAAAGCTGCCTCCATCCCTGGCAAAACCCTAGCAACTTTGCCTTTATAAATGTTTCCAACTAGTAATTTTCGATCTGTTCTTTCAATAAGAATCTTTTGTAAAACACCATCACTCATTACCGCGACTCTAGTTTCGTAAGGCGTCTTATTGATTAGAATTTCAT
>CAZBKP010000226.1:0-2409 GCA_964492525.1 uncultured Cardiobacteriales bacterium | reverse complement strand
GAAGAACAGGCGCTAAACATTGTAAAATCAAGCTCAACCCATAAGGATAACGGCTTTCCGTAATCTCGCGTGCAGACAATTCCAATTGATGCAGCACAGATTCAACGACGGCTGGATCCACCGACTCATCACGAACTTTTGTGAGCGTTTCTGTAATCAATGCATTAATTTTCTCACTATTTTCCGCATCCGCCCCTTCAAGTCCACAGGCAAAGAAAATCTCTTTTGTGCTATCTTCTAGTCCACAAAATGCTGAAGGTGCCATTCCTAAGTCAGTCGTTTCCAAAGCATGACGAAGAGGAGAACTTGAGTTATCCAACAAAACTCCACTTAAAATTCGTGCACGCATCACATCATAATTATCGTAAATGGGGCCTAATAACCATGCATTAATCACATGTGTTTTCTTATCTAAAGGCTCTTCTTTTGGAATCGGATAACTCGAAGTTACAGAAATCGGAGTTTTATAACGCTGTTCATCAGGGACACTAAAATCAATGTTCTGTTCTGTAAAGTGAGAAAGTGCACGCTCTTCAAATACCTTTTGATGCACTTTAGGATCAAGATTCCCATACGTCATAAACACACTATTTGAAGGATGGTAATGCTTTGCGTGAAAGGCTTTTAGCTCATCATGCGTCAAAGAGGGGATATCCTTAGGATCTCCACCAGAATTATAATGATATGTTACGGTTGGGAATAAGTTCGTCGTAATCTCTTGGTACAAAAGCGAGATCGGTGAGCTCATTGCCCCTTTCATCTCATTAAATACAACGCCCTTGTATTGAAGCTCGCTCTTTGGATTACTCATTTCCGAGAATTCTAAGCGATGCCCTTCTTGTAAAAAATCGTAATAGTTTAAATTCGGAAAAAATGCGGCATCCAAATAGATATTCATTAAATTATAAAAGTCTTTCTCATTTTGGCTTGAGAAAGGATAGGCGGTCCAATCAGATGAGGTAAATGCGTTCATAAAAGTATTGAGCGAACGACGAATCATCATAAAAAATGGATCGCGCACAGGATAGTTTTTGGAACCACATAGCGCCGTATGCTCTAAAATATGAGCAACTCCCGTTGAATCTTGCGGAACCGTTAAAAATCCAACTAAAAATGTATTATTTGTATCTTCGGAGGCGATGTGAAAATGCTTTGCTTTGGTTTCATTATGAATATATTCGATCAAAGTGACATTTAATGATTCTATATATGTGGATTTGACTTGGCTAAATGACATTCAAACAGGCTCCTAATTTTGACAAATATGACGAATGATTATCTCATAGTTTAGGATGCTTTTGAATTGAATATGATCTCCACCATACGATGATCAGAAATCTGCCACCACCAATAGGTTCTGTAATCTACAAGTGAATCGGGTGAACAAATCAGAATATGATCCAAATTTAAAAACCCAGGAACCCAAGTAGGTGTCAATCGATTTTTAAGGTCTTTAAGCCCCGTTTTATTCACAAAAGATCTAAATAGAGGAGAAAAAGGCGTGCTATTAAAGTCTCCAATCACAATAACCGTTTTTTGTTCCTGATTTATGCGCTTTGCTAATTCATCAAAATATTGAATGCGAGCTTTAGCCAGCTCTTCGTTTACAGGCGGAGGAGGATGAATTCCATAGATCACTGTATTATCAATTTCAGCTCGAATAAAGGGATAGAGGGAGAGCCCTTCCAGCGTTAACACATCACAAGATTCCAAAGGGACATCACTAAAAAAAGCAATCCCAAATGGAGAATCATCTGCCTTTGCGCAATTGGGTGCTTTAAATCTCTTTGTAAAAATTTCTAAACTTTCGTTATCAAACTCAGTTATCAAAAATAGATGCGGGTACTCTTTTTGATGAAACAGAAAAAAAGGCTCAAGCTTAATGGTTTTATGATAACGATCACTTGCAGTTTTATCAAAATCAAAATGAAGATTTAAATGCGTTAATTGTAGATTCCTTGAATCTACAATTGGATGCGATTGAAAGAAAGTCCTGTTTGGCAAAGACCACAAAACTAAACCTATAGAGAACACCAAACAGAGTATCTTCAAGGATCGTCGCTTAAAACTCCAAATCCCCAAAATAAAAGAGATGAGATAAAAAAGCATAAAATGGCTTAAGAGCTCAAATCTCCAATAGATTAACCCCAACTGCCCTACGATCAGTCCTATCAATGAGAGCACAGCAAGAATTGAAATGCGTTTTTTGAGGCCTAGATAGATACGTGACTTTTTAGAAGTTGAATACTGGGTCATACGATATATTTAACTGAATAAAACCTTATATTACCTTGCTATCACTAAAATTTACATAAAATATACAGAATTGACGTAAGAAATAGATATAATCGGCTAGTCAAAATTTAAGAAACAGACAAAGGCGACTAATGAAAAAAATAAAAGGTTGGG
>CAZBKP010000225.1:0-2414 GCA_964492525.1 uncultured Cardiobacteriales bacterium | reverse complement strand
TCAAAAAGAAGAACCTTCAATCATCAATGAATGGATTATGAAAGGATTTAAGTGGTTATTTACAGGAAATATTGTTGCTAAAGTGGCAGTTATTATTCTATTTTTCGGCATTTCATATCTCTTAAAATATAGTATTGAGCAATCTTTACTTTCTCCTGCGATGAGAATTGCAATGAGTGCAGCATTAGGCTGTGGATTCATCACAATTGGTTGGTTACTAAGAAAACGTAATGAGCTCTTTTCATTGATTATGCAAGGAGCATCAATAGGTATCTTTTACTTTACGATATTTGCATCCTTCAAATTATACGGATTTATCCCGCAAATCGCTGCCTTTGGGTTGCTCATTTTGTTATGCGGTACAAGTATTATTTTTGCAATTGCACAACGTGCGTTAAGTCTTGCAATTATTGCGTGTGTTGGCGGATATTTAGCACCTATATTACTCTCTAATGGCAGTGGAAATCATATTGCACTCTTTAGTTACTATCTGCTTATCTCTTGTGCAATATTAATTATAAGCTTCTGGCAATCGTGGCGTATCCTCAACTATATTGGATTTACTTTTACATTAATCGTTGCGTATGTGTGGGGATATCGTAGCTTCAGCCCTGAGTATTATTTTGAATGCCAGATCTTCATTTTAGCGAATATGGTTATCTATGGAATATTAAGCGTGTTACTTTCTATTCGAGATGATCATAAACTCCCATATCAGAATAGCTTAGACCTCACAATGTTCTTTTCTGTTCCTGCAATTGCATTTCATATGCAATCTCAAATTGTTCAAAACACATGGGAATATGCCCTTGCATTCTCTGCACTCGGATTTGGACTTTTCTATCTCATAGGAACATTAATCGCTCTTCGAATTTGGCATCGTCTCGTAAAGCAAATTGCTTACTATAGCGTATTTATTGGACTTACCTTCTGTACGATTGCCGTTCCGCTTGCGCTTAATAAAACCTGGACCGCATCTATCTGGCTGATTGAGGGAACTGTACTCACATATTTTGCTCTTAAAAATAATCGGCAAAAGCTCTCTTGGGTTGGACTTCTTATCTTATTCTTCAGTGTTTTCCAAACGTTACTTGCTATTGCAGATACGTACTATCACGCGTATCAATTCATATCTCTTCTAGGAGTTTTCAGCATTATTATGCTGATTAATGCATGCCTTTGGTATTATCATAGAGATAAAGAGATCAATAACCATACATTTGCAGGCATATTCTTAATGACCTCTTTCATCTCTTGGTGTGTGTGGATTACTGTAGGAACACTTCGTGTATTTGGCTATATTGATGATCTTCCTGAAGCCATTATTTTACTCTCCTTTGTTGCATCGGGATGGCTATGGTATGCCGTAGGTAAGAAGATTCAATGGCCTTTAATGACTTATTTTATGGCGTGTATTTGGATAATCATGCCAATCTTCCTTGTATTTATCAACAATGATGTCATCAATGGCTATGTCACAAACTCCTATCTATTTTCAATATTAAGTTATCTCATCGCATTCACAAGTGCATATTACATGTTATTTAAGGGTTGGAATGCACTTGATTCTGCCACTCTTAAGAAACTCCATGTAGGACTATTCTGGATCATCGCATTCTGGCTCTACTTAATGGCGATTAGCTTTATAAGCCGAGATTATTTTGTAATTAAATGGTCTATCACTGTCCTGATGGCAAGCATAATCATCATTGGTTTCTTCTTTATACCTAAACACTCTATGATCGCGAAGCGAATTCAGGAGAACTCCGAGCTTTACAGTTTTTATTGGAATATTGTGTTGTCCCCAATCGCAGCATATATCCTAATCCACCTAATTTTCGGACTTTTCTTAAGTGGAAGAATCATGGGATGGCGCTATATCCCCTTCTTAAATCCGTTGGATCTTTCTGCAGGATTTGGGCTCGTTGCGATCGGTTTATGGTCTTTAAGGCTCGATGTTGTAAAAGGGAATCCACTTCGATATAAACAGATCTTTATTGCTCTGACTGCGATCTGCTTCCTTTGGGGGAATAGCATGATCTTAAGAACGGTGAGTGCATGGTCAGATCTAGCGTGGAATTCATGGATACTTTGGCATAGTTCAACGGTTCAAGCGGCACTCTCATTGGTATGGACAGTCAGCGCACTGATTCTTATTATTATCGCAACGCGCTATCACAACCGTAAAATTTGGTTTGTCGGTGCATCGTTACTGGGACTTGTCGTTTTCAAATTAATATTTGTGGATAGTGTTCAAATTACAGGAATTGCAAAGGCGTTTGTCTTTATTAGCATTGCAATCTTTATGCTCGTGATTGGGTATTTCTCACCCCTTCCACCCAAAGAAAAAAAGGAGATTCAGCATGACATTACAGAATAAATTTTTAGGAAAACTCGCAGGAGGACTCTCTCTT
>CAZBKP010000224.1:0-2417 GCA_964492525.1 uncultured Cardiobacteriales bacterium | reverse complement strand
ATTTTATTAAGCTAGATGAGACAGCAACTCGCTTTTCAAAAAAGAATAAAGAAAGCTACTGTTGGTATGCTTCTATCGATCCATCGCTCCCCATCGGCACTAGTGTAAAGTATACAGAGGTTTTTCAAAGTCCTAGCAAATCATTATTCGCAACAAATAATCCAAATACCAAAATTACCTCCTCTGAAGATGAAAATGTCTGGATTATCCAATCATCAGTTGGGATTGATGAAAATTATGCAATCAATTCATGCTGGGAACTAACTGATGAAGACCCTATAGGAAATTATATTCTCAATATTAATGTTGGTGGACAAACTCAACCTGAGGTTCGATTTAATGTTGTTGAATAGTATCTGGATACAAGATACTCTAAACAATTATAGATGTTTTTTTTTGAGTAAATCAGGTCGTCTCTCCATCGTATCCTTTAAAGCAATTTCATAACGCCACTTAGCAATTTTTTGGTGATCCCCTGATAATAAAATATCAGGGACCTTCATCCCATTAATCTCCTCAGGACGAGTATAGTGGGGACAATCCAAAAGACCATTTTCTCCAAAAGAGTCTTGCTCCCAAGACTCTTGATTAGAAAGCACACTTGGCATCAAGCGAGTGACACTATCAATAATGACATTTGCAGCAAGCTCTCCTCCTGACAAAACATAATCTCCAATGGAAAGCTCAAGATCAATTTCAGATTGAATTAAACGCTCATCAACACCTTCATATCGTCCACAAAGAAGTATAATATGTTTATGCTCAGTAAGTTCTCTAGCAATCGATTGATTAAATACCCTTCCTCGAGGAGAAAGATAGATACGATATCCCCTGTTCTTGCGTTGAAATTCAATATCATCAAAAGCTAATTTAAGTGGCTCATACTTCATTACCATACCTGGACCACCTCCGTAAGTACGATCATCTACAGTATGGTGCACATCGTTCGTATATTTTCGTGGATTCCATGTACTTGTGCTAACAATTTTTCGCTGATGAGCTCGCCCAACGACTCCTGATTGAGTATAACTATCAATTAATTCAGGAAAAAGCGTGATAACATCAAATTGCATCTTCTTCCCAGTCAACAATAATCACTCCTTGTTCTAAATCAACAGAAACTATTGTATGATGCATCGTAAAAGGGATTAGGCAATCTTTTCCATGATGATCTACCACCAGCACATCATTAGCTCCTGTTTCAATGAGTGAATTAACCTTCCCAAAAAGATAGCCATTAATGCTTTCGACCTGCATTCCAATTAGCTCACTCCAATAAAACTGCTCCTTTGGGAGTTTGGGTAGCTGAGATTTTTCTATAGCAAGCACAGTTCCTAAAAGATGCTCAACGGAGGTCCTATCTTCAAATCCTTTAAATTTAATGACCAAACTTTTTGAAGCTATCTTAGAATCGGCTATTTCAAACGTTTTCCATGCTCCATTTAGTTTAAGTTTAAGCTCCTTATAATCTAAAATTGCATCTCGCGGTCGCGTTTCTGAAAAGACCTTCAGATATCCTTTAAGACCATAAAACCCATTAATTTTTCCAACTATGATGACTGATTCATTATCCATACTTATTATACTCAAAAAAAATCCTCACTCTTTCGAATGAGGAATTCCATATATTCACTTAGTTTCTCAATATAAATTAAGACGCTTTTTTAATCTCATTAACTAGCTGCTTAACACGATCTGTAGGCTGAGCCCCTACACCGATCCAATATCCAAAACGATCCATATCTAAACGGAGACGCTCCTCTTTTCCTGTTGCAATTGGATTAAAGAAACCAATTCTTTCAATATAACGACCTGTTGCCGCACTACGACTATCCGCTACTACAATTTGATAAAAAGGGCGCTTCTTTGATCCACCACGAGCTAAACGAACTGATACCATATTATGTCTAATCCTACTAAAATTTTAAAAATAACACATACGCTTCTTTACAATATAGAGACACGATACATTTAGAAGCACACAAGATAATCGAATATTATACTATGATTTTAGAAAAAATAAATCTCTATTTAAATCCCGGCATATGATGGAATCGAAAAAATACCTGCAATATCTTTCGCATCATTCTCGTAGGTAGTCCACTCATAAGCGTCAGGCTGATTCATTAATTCTCTAATCAATAAATTATTCAAGTGATGCCCTGCCTTATAACCAACAAATTTTCCTATAATAGGGTGTCCTAATTGGTATAAATCGCCTACAGCATCTAATAATTTATGACGGACAAATTCGTCAGGATAGCGCAGTCCAGATTCATTTAAAATACGATAATCATCCACAACAACGGCATTGTCTAAATTCCCACCTAGTGCTAAATTCATCTCTCGCATCATTTCTAAATCTCTCATAAATCCGAAGGTGCGTGCTCTTGAAAAATCTTCAACAAAAACTTTTG
>CAZBKP010000223.1:0-2476 GCA_964492525.1 uncultured Cardiobacteriales bacterium | reverse complement strand
GAGTGCAACACCTGTTTCATCGCAGGAACTTTCAATACCTAAAACTAACACAAACCCTCTTTATTCATTTAATGAATATTAACGATACAATAAGATAGAGAGCCACGTTAATCCACAGAGTATTAACGCCAATAATACAATGGCAGATCCAATATCCTTGGCCTGCCCTGAGAGCGGATGCTTCTCAAAACTAATGCGATCTACAACACATTCAAGCGCAGAATTAACAAGCTCCGCCAGTAAAACTAAGCCAAAGCTTCCGATCATTAAAGCAAGCTCCACACCATTTTTAGCCAACAAACCTGCAAGAACAATGATAATGGGTAATAGGAAAATCTCTTGTCGGAACGCCGCCTCATTTTTAAAAGCGGCTTTAAATCCCTTAAGAGAGTAAAAAAATGCATTAATAATTCGAGTGAATCCACCTGCCTTAGGTTTATTCATCTCCATTTAGGGCATTCCTACTTCGATGGTTTCATCCTCAAAGACAGCAGAGCCATACTCTTCCATCATAACCCAGCCAATAAATACAATAATGACAACGATATACAACCATTTAAAAGAACGTTTTTTCTTCTCTTCACGATAGCGCATTCTGTACAACTTCCATTTTAAAACTAAAATTAGTTTGCTATTGTATCTCACAATTTGGTTTTCATTAAGCAAATGAACGTGTATTATCTTCGCATCTTGTATCATAAATGATAAACGCTTGGTTTTTTCAAACTCACCACCATTATGATCAAGATAATTTAACATTTTGAAATCAAAAACGGATGGGTACATGGGTAAAACACTGGTAATTGTAGAGTCTCCCGCAAAAGCTAAAACAATTAATAAATATCTGGGAAAGGATTATGAAGTCCTTGCCTCTTTTGGCCATATCCGTGATCTTATCCCAAAAACTGGGGCGGTTGATCCTGAACATGACTTTAAAATGACCTATGAAGTCGTGGATCGAAACCAAAAACATATCGATGCGATTTCAAAAGCCTTAAAAAATGCAGATACTTTACTTCTCGCAACGGATCCGGATCGCGAAGGTGAGGCAATCTCATGGCATATCAAAGAATATCTTGAGGGCAAAAAGCAGCTCAAAGACAAAAAAGTTGCTCGCGTTGTTTTTAATGAGATTACTAAAAAAGCAATCCAAGAGGCGATTCATCACCCTAGAGAAATCCTAATGGAGCTTGTGAATGCTCAACAGGCGCGTAGAGCGTTGGATTATCTCGTCGGATTTAATTTATCTCCCCTATTATGGAAGAAAATCAGCCCAAATCTTTCTGCAGGTCGCGTACAATCCCCGGCGCTTCGTATGATATGCGAAAGAGAGCAAGAGATAGAATCCTTTATAAAAGAAGAGTATTGGACCATTGATGGCGCATTAGAGCGGGATCGCACGCAGTTTAAAGCAAAACTTACAGAATTTAATGGCACAAAAGTTGAACAGTTTTCATTTAGAGATGAATCAAGTGCCACAGAAGCAAAGTCTGAATTAGTCAAATCCTTTGGTAATTCTCTCCCCGTTTATAATATCGAGAAAAAACAACGTAAACGCAATCCAGCAGCCCCTTTTACAACATCAACGCTACAGCAAGAAGCCTCTCGTAAACTCGGATTTTCGACTTCTCGCACTATGCGAACGGCACAAAATTTATACGAAGGAATTAATATTGGTTCTGAAACCATCGGTCTTATCACCTATATGAGAACGGACTCTGTGGCGCTTGCGCAAGAAGCAGTGAGTGAAATTAGGAGCTATGTCGATAATCGTTTTGGTGAATCCTATCTTCCTTCCTCGCCTAGAATGTACAAAACAAAGTCTAAAAATGCACAGGAAGCCCATGAAGCGATTCGCCCAACCTCTGTCTATCGCCATCCTGATGAATTAAAGAATTTTCTCTCCTCTGATCAATTTAGACTCTATGAATTGATATGGAAACGTACGGTCGCCTCACAGATGGAATCGGCTGTTCTAGATACAATTGCCATTGATCTTGGTAAAGCAAAGCAACATACATTTAGAGCCAATGGTTCGACGATTCGTTTCCCTGGTTTTATTTCGATTTATACGGAAAGCTTTGATGATAAAAAATCTGAGGACGACGATGAAGAAAAGATCCTCCCTCCTCTTGAAGTTGGAGATAGTGTTGCTTTAAATGAGGTTTTAGCGACTCAGCATTTTACAGAGCCTCCACCTCGTTATACCGAAGCCTCTTTAGTTAAAACGTTAGAAGAATATGGGATTGGTCGCCCTTCAACGTATGCCTCCATCATCTCAACGTTGCAAAACCGAGAATATGTCACGATTGATAACCGTAGATTCTTCCCAACAGATGTCGGGCGAATCGTCTCGCGCTTTTTAACAGAGCATTTTGACCGCTATGTCGATTATGATTTTACAGCTCAAATGGAAGATGAGTTAGATGCAATCTCTCGAGGTGAATTGGAATGGATTCCTGTTATGCATGAATTT
>CAZBKP010000222.1:0-2507 GCA_964492525.1 uncultured Cardiobacteriales bacterium | reverse complement strand
GGCTTTTTAAACTATAACTTTAAATTTATTTATTCAAATTACTTGCATCAATCACAACATTATCGGGATTGATGTCATCACCATAAAATGGTTTAACAGATTTATCATACACCGCATGGAAAAACTCTTGGTTTTGTAGAGTGGTGATTTCACTATTTACCCAATCAAGAAGCTGTTTATTTCCTTTTTTAACTGCGGCGGCGATCACATCCTCAGGTCCTATCGCTTGAATCGATACCGTAAACTCAGGATTGTTTTTTGCCCACGCATATAAAAGCGTATTATCATGAGCAAGTGCCGCACCACGTCCATCCTTTAATGCAGCAAAGGCTTCTGAGTTATGATCATATTTCTGAAGTTTAATTTCAGGATGGTTTTTCTCAAAATAAGTTTCAGCCGTTGTTCCTTTATTCACAATCAATACTTTTCCAGCAAGATCTTTTACATCCTTAATCGGGGTTTTGTTTGCAGAAACTAAGCCAATGGCTGTTTTCATGTAAGGTTTTGAGAAATCAACTTGCTGTTCACGTTCGGGTGTTACAGTAAAGTTCGCAAGTGTAATATCCACTTTATTGGCCGTTAACACATTAATTCTATTCTGTGCCTCTGTTAATACAAAGACCACTTTAGATTCATCACCCAAAAGTGATTTACCTAATGCTTTCGCAAGTTCGATATCGTACCCTTGGCTCTTCCCTTCTCTATCAACATAGCCAAATGGGGGTTTATCGCTAAATACGGCGACACGAAGCTCCCCACGATCCTTTATCGCTTGTAATTCATCTTTTGCTGTTTCTTGAGCAAATGTAGATGATGACAACAGTGCTAATAATCCTAACGTTGCTATAGATGCTGATTTTCTAAATAGTGACATAACATTCTCCCTTTATATACTCAATTAAAAATCAAAAACGGTTAAAAATTGCTGTGCTCTCTCTGTTGAAGGATGGTTAAAAAATTCCTCTGGTGAGTTCGCCTCCACAATCTCACCTTGGTCCATAAAAATAATTCGATCTGCAATTCTTCGTGCAAAGTTGAGCTCATGAGTCACAATAAGCATGGTCATTCCTTGCCCTGCGAGCTCTTGGATCACCTCTAAAACCTCTCTTACCATCTCAGGATCTAATGATGCGGTGACCTCATCAAACAGCATAATTTCGGGATGCATCATTAACGCTCTAACAATCGCAATACGTTGCTTTTGCCCGCCTGATAACTCTCTTGGATAGGCATTTTTACGATCTTGTAGCCCAACCCTTGCCAGAAGCTCATCAGCCTCCTTGATAACCTCTTCTCGATTTCTCTTTTGAACTTTTAACGGACCTAACAGAATGTTATCCAATACGGTCATATTCGGGAAAAGATCATAACTTTGAAACACCATTCCAATTTTCTGTCGAATTTCCACCCAGTTGGTTTTAGGCTGATTTAATTCGATTGAATCTAATTGTATTGATCCTGAGTTAATGCCTTCTAACCCATTTAAGCAACGAAGCAAAGTGGACTTTCCGCATCCTGAAGGACCTAAAATAACCACAACTTCCCCACGATCTACCGTTAAAGAGAGATCTTTTAATATTGTTTTCTCTCCAAATTTTTTATGGAGATGGTCAATCGTTAATATCGGAGAAGACATTCTTATGATTCCTTATTTTTATTATGAGTTAAATAACTTGCAAACTTTGAAAGTGGATAACAGATGAAGAAAAAGACAAGCAAAATCACACCATAAATCCAAAAAGGTGCCATTGAATTTCCCATCATGTTGGCATATTCGATAATCTCTTTCCCAACTTTAGTGATGTCCTGAACGCCAATCAAAACTAAAAGAGAGGTCGTCATGACAATCCTAGAGGCTAAGTTTAACGATGCAGGAAGCGCTCTTTTCATCGCTTGAGGTAATAAAACATATTGGAAAATTTGCCGAGCATTTAAGCCAATCGCAAGTGCTGAATCTTTTTGATGTTTGGGGATAGAAATAATCGCACTTCTAACAATATCACTCATTTCCGCAGCACCCCAAAAGGTAAATGCAAATACCCCGACGACACGTCCACTCAAATTAATATGTAAAGTAGAAGGTAAAATATAGTAGAGCAAATATAAGAGAACGAGCGTAGGAAGAACGCGAACGATATCTAAATAGACTCTAAACACCCCTTTAATGAATGAATTATTTGACGTTCGTAAAATCCCAAATAAAGCACCTAGAACTAGACTCAATACAATTGATATCAAAGCGACTTCCAACGTAAAATAGAGCCCCTCTGCGAGTCTTTTAATGGTAATCCAATCTAGAATATCAAGCCCCAAATTCTGCATAGCGCACCTTCTTTTCTATAAAAGACAAGAGTAACGTAAAGGGTAAAATCACAATGAGATACGCGAGTACTAATAAAAATAGATTCTCATTGGTATAGCCCACGCTACTGATATTATTAATCGCTACCGTCGTAATATCCGTTCCGGCTATTGCGGTAAATACAGAGGTTTCCTTAAAGAGAAAA
>CAZBKP010000221.1:0-2514 GCA_964492525.1 uncultured Cardiobacteriales bacterium | reverse complement strand
AATAAATGCTATAATTATTATGTTAAATAAATCTTTCATTTCTATGCTTAAATTAAGGGGGGATAGTGCAAAAAATTATAATCCTACTCACGATGTTGCTTGCCCCTACATTTACACATGCGTCATCTATTCCATTTGAAGGTGATTCATTATCGCTTTGGTGGATTTTACCTTTTGTAGGATTAATTTTATCCATTGCATTTGTTCCCTTATTTGCCAATGATTTTTGGCATAAACACTACGGAAAAGTGACTCTTTTTTGGTCACTTATTTTCTTTATTCCTGTCATGATTTTTTATGGACGAACCACAGGACTTGTCGTATTTACTGATACGCTCATAAGTGAATATATCCCGTTTATTCTTTTGTTATTCACGCTATTTACTCTCTCAGGCGGGATTCAAATCACAGGGCATTTTGCAGCAAGCCCCGCGTTTAATTCACTATTACTTATTATTGGCACCCTACTCGCTTCCATTATGGGAACAACAGGGGCTTCTATGCTCCTAATTCGTCCTTTATTAATTGCAAATCAACATCGTAAACACCGAACACATCTTGTGATCTTTTTTATTTTTTTGGTGGCAAATATTGGTGGTGGATTAACACCCTTAGGAGATCCCCCTTTGTTTTTAGGATTTTTAGCAGGGGTTGACTTCTTTTGGACTTTAAAAAATATGTTCTTGCCTGTGCTATTAATGTCCTCTGTTCTTATCTCATTATTTTACATGATTGATCGTTATTTCTTTTATAAAGAAGAGATTAAGATTTCTCCAATTGGGCATAACAAGCTTACAATCAAAGGCAAGATGAACTTTATTCTGATCGGTATCGTTGTGCTCGGTATCGTGATATCAGGATTTTGGAATCCCAATATCTCATTCAAAGTGAGCCACTCTGTCGTTAAATTAGAGAATGTTTTTAGAGATATTATATTTATTACCGTTTGTATCATTTCCCTAAAATTTACCCCTATCATTATTCGAGATGCGAATAAATTTAACTGGGAACCCATTAAGGAAGTTGCCAAAATATTTTTTGGGATTTTTCTAACGATTACCCCTGTGGTACTTATTCTTCAATCAGGAACGCATCCGCTAGTAAAAAGCTTGATCAATTTTGCCCATGACTCAAATGGTATGCCGATCAATACAATATATTTTTGGGTCACAACCTCCTTATCTGCATTTTTAGACAATGCCCCTACTTATCTTGTTTTTTTCCAAATGGCAGCTGGAAATCAAGTGGACAGCGCTGCTTATTTGATGAATGTTATTCCAAAAACATTGCTCACAATTTCAATGGCAACGGTATTTACAGGACCTTTAACTTATATTGCTAATGCGCCAAACTTTATGATTAAAAGTATTGCCGAACAACAAAAAGTAAAAATGCCTTCATTCTTCGGTTATACATTGATTTCCATGGGAATTCTCGTACCGTTATATATTATTCTAAATATCGTATTTCTAACATAACTGTAGTAAAATACTTTGATCAAACGCAAGATTTATAAATCTATTTGCGAATTATTCTCAACACGTTCAGTGTAGAAATCCAAAAATTTCTTCGAGGTGAATTATGGATGTTTCAAGGCGTCAATTTTTTAAAATTTCTAGTGGTGCATTAGGTGCTACAGGATTAGCTGTGATGGGTATGGTACCGAGTATTGCTAATGCAGAAGTTCGTCAATATAAGTTATTAAAAGCAAAAGAAACTCGTAATACCTGTACCTATTGTTCCGTTGGCTGTGGTCTTTTAATGTATAGCATGGGCGATGGCTCTAAAAATGCAAAAGAATCTATCATGCACGTGGAGGGAGATCCTGATCACCCTGTTAATCGTGGTGCACTCTGCCCTAAAGGTGCAGGATTGTTGGAGTTTGTTAAAAGTCCACATCGTCTAAAATACCCTGAAGTTCGTCGTCCTGGTTCTGATAAGTGGGAACGTATCTCTTGGGAGACTGCATTTAAAGAGATTGCACGTCTTATGAAAGAAGATCGCGATGCCAACATGGTTACTTATAACGAAGAAGGAACACGTGTTAATCGCTGGACGACAGCTGGATTTTTAGCAGCCTCTGGTGCGAGCAATGAAGCTGGGCATCTAACAGGAAAGTTTACGCGTTCTTTAGGAATGTTAGCAGTAGATAATCAAGCCCGAGTGTGACATGGTCCAACGGTGGCAAGTCTTGCCCCATCTTTTGGCCGTGGCGCTATGACCAACCATTGGGTTGATATTAAAAATGCTGATGTAATTATTGTTATGGGTGGAAATGCCGCAGAGGCACATCCTGTCGGTTTCCGTTGGGTAATAGAAGCGAAACAAAAAAGAGGTGCGACATTTGTTGTAGTTGATCCTCGTTTCACGCGCTCCGCATCCGTTGCCGATTTTTATGCACCGATTCGCTCAGGAACGGATATCGCGTTTCTTGGAGGTGTCATTAATTGGTTGATTCAAAACGACAAAGTAAATTGGGAGTATGTAAAAGAGTATACCAATGCAAGCTTTATC
>CAZBKP010000220.1:0-2515 GCA_964492525.1 uncultured Cardiobacteriales bacterium | reverse complement strand
ACAAATTTCTAAAAGGAGACTCTAAATACTGCCATCCGCCGATTTTATCAGGCAGAATATCGTGCATTCCTCTAAGCGACTGAATTTTTTTTGACATAGACTTAATTCTGTTCCTTTCTCTCAACTTTAAAGCGTTTTACTGCACTACTACCTTTGGGCTTGAATACTGATGAATCAACTTCTTCTGAGTTTATTTTAATAGAACTAATCGCATTTGCATTGCCTACATGTAAATTAAAAGGGGCAACTCCTGTTATATGGTATGTTTCATTGCCAGGAAGAGTGGTATTCATAATAACTTTTCCTGTCGCATCCACTATATTCAACCAGCATTGTTCATTATTTAAACTAATCGTTAATAAAGAATGACCTTCTGGTAAATCCATTAAAACATCAGCTTCAGGAGGAATCGTATTATTATCTTCTACTAGACTACTATCACCAGTTTCCCTATTTGCTAAGGAAATAGAATCATTTCTTAAAATGCGATCCACTTGAAACTCCGAAAGCACATCTATATTAGTAAGTTCATTGGATGAAACAGGGGAATTCTGTTTTATGGGAGGGATATCGATGGATTGATCTACAGGATCAGGATTTACAATATTCCTTTTATCTTCTAATGCAGAACTTTCAGCAGAACTAAGTACCGCTTCATCCCTTTGTGAGATCTGAAAAATCTCGGATATATCCGTCTTACTAAAAAAATAAAAAAAGATACCGATGATAAGCAATAGAACGATAATAAAAGCATACCAACGAAACACAGATTGAGTTACTGCTCTTGATTCTCTCTTACTCGTATTTGAAAGTACGGTATCATTATTCACCATTAAATCTTCAAATGGATCTTCTAATTTTGTGATTAGACCTTCTAATTCTTCTGAATCTAACTTTAAAAAACTCCCATACTTTCTTAAATATTTTTTGATATAAAGAAAAGCACCTAGTTTATCAAATTCACCATTTTCGATATATTGCAATATATGCTCACGCAAAGAGATCGCTTTAGAGACATCTTGCAAAGACATCTCTTTTTGAATCCTCGCTTCTTTAAGCTTTGATGCGATTTCATTTCTTGTCACAGTAAAAACCTTTTGATGCAATAGTCGTCAAAGAATTAATCATTTCTATATCTATTCATTAGGTTTTGATACTTTGCAAGTTCTACTTTATTTTTGGTTCTATTTGCAGTTTCTAACCCCAATCCTACACTATTGAATTGGTAACCGTGTAAATCATGATAGCGATCTAAGATAGGAAAAATCTCATTGTATCTTTTTAAACCAAATAGAGCTGTAGCTTTAAAGTAATAACTTTCAGCATATTGAGGATTATTTAAAATTGCTCTATCTGCTAAATCATTTGCTAAAGTAGGATTGTTATGGGCCAATGCACAGGCAGCAGCACCCCCATAAATTCCAGACTTAATTTTAGTAGTAGCGTTATCACCAATTCGTGCCAATTTATTTGGTGCATCTTTATCATTAGAATCACATTGAATAAAAGCATACATTCGATAAGCTTCTACAAAATCTGGATTAACTGAGATTGCCTTTGAATACAGTGCAATTGCATCACTTTTTTTCCCTTGATGCTGTTTTGCCATCCCCAATTGCAGATAGACATCTGCAAAGTTTGGCGCAGCCTGAGCAACAACCATCAATTTTTCTTCAGCCGCATCAAACTCTCCTGTACGAACATATCCTACACCCGTTTCATAATTGAGCCTAATTGCTTCTGGCAGATCCTCTTTTGTAACAACTCTATGAGTTCCTCCTGTAACACTAGATGAATTCGTCGAAACACAAGCTGTTAAAAATAGTGCCGTTATGATTGTTGTAATAAAACGCATAACTTCCTCATTAGATCTTCATAGTCAAAAATTATTAGAAACAATTGTATCAAGAAATTATATTTTTTGTACGCTTTGTTCGGTCATTTACTTTTCCTGCAAGTTGACCACACGCAGCATCAATATCTTCTCCTCTAGTTTTTCGTATTGTTGTGACAATTCCTCTATGTTGTAATACCTCTTTAAAACGATTAATTCGATTCATAGAAGAGCACTCATAACCAGAATTAGGGAAAGGATTAAACGGAATTAAATTTACTTTACCTGGAATATCATCTATTAATTTAGCAAGCGCATGTGCATCCTCCTCTTTATCATTAATATCCTTTAGCATCACATATTCCCATGTGATTTTTTTATATGCAGAAGAATCTGATAAATATGCTTTACAAGCCTCAATAAGAGAATTAATCGGATACTTCTTATTAATCGGCACTAGCTCATCACGAAGAGAGTCATAAGGGGCATGAAGAGAAATTGCCAGACTAACATCCGAGACATCTTTAAGCTTATATAAAGCAGGCACAACGCCCGATGTACTTAGTGTTACTCTCCGTTTTGAAAGCCCAAAACCATAATCATTTAGCATAATCTCTGTTGATTTAACAACATTGTTGAAATTGAGTAATGGTTCTCCCATTCCCATCAAAACCACATTCG
>CAZBKP010000219.1:0-2536 GCA_964492525.1 uncultured Cardiobacteriales bacterium | reverse complement strand
CTTCCAATAACTCATTGTTCTGCCCTCTTCACTCGTGGATAAACACAAGCGCTTGTCGTTACGACGCTAGGAACTAATAAAGATTCACAAACGATTGATGCTCTTGAAGGTGAATATAAAGAGTCCTTCCTATTCCATTATAACTTCCCTCCTTATTCAGTAGGTGAAACAGGAATGGTCGGCTCGCCTAAGCGCCGTGAAATTGGTCATGGCCGTTTAGCAAAACGAGGAGTTCAAGCAGTTCTTCCTGATATGAATGAATATCCTTACACCTTGCGTGTTGTGTCTGAAATTACGGAATCAAATGGCTCAAGCTCAATGGCTTCTGTTTGTGGTGCATCACTTTCTCTTATGGATGCGGGTGTTCCCATCAAAGCACCTGTTGCGGGGATTGCAATGGGGTTAATTAAGGAAGGCGATCGTTTTGCAGTTCTAACCGATATCCTTGGGGATGAAGATCATTTAGGAGATATGGACTTTAAAGTTGCCGGAACCTCAGAAGGTGTCTCTGCACTTCAAATGGATATTAAAATTGATGGGATCACTAAAGAGATTATGGAGCAAGCCCTTGCACAAGCAAAAGTCGCGCGTCTTCATATCTTAGATGAAATGGCAAAAGTGATTTCAGAACCTCGTGCTGAGATCTCAGAATACGCCCCTCGCTTTACCACATTCCGCATCAATCCTGACAAGATTCGTGATGTGATCGGTAAAGGTGGTGTAACGATTCGTGCCATTACAGAAGAGACGGGTGCAATTATCGAGATTGAAGATGATGGCACCATCAAAATTGCAGCCGCGAATAATGACCAAGCACAAGAAGCGAAAAAGCGCATTGAAGAGATTACTGCCGATATCGAAGTGGGCAAAATCTATGAATCGCCTATCGTGCGTATTATGGACTTTGGTGCATTTGTAAACTTGATGCCAGGCCGTGATGGAATGGTTCACGTTTCGCAAATTCCTTCTGAAGAGCGCATCCAAAATGTATCGGATCATCTACAAGTGGGACAAGTCGTTCGTGTAAAAGTACTTGAGATTGATAAGCAAGGCCGTATTCGCTTAACCATGAAAAACGTTGATGAATAAGAGCGTTTAAATCTAAAATAAAAAAGCCAACACATGTTGGCTTTTTTTATTGAGTTCTGCAATAACACTACATATTCTGCATAAAATCTGCGTAAAAAATGCAATACCAATCGCCCCTTCTGATACACCACACTTAATACAGTCATCGTTTTTGGGTCTTATCATTTTCCCTCAATCCTAATAGATATCAAAAATGGTACTTATGGCTTTAAAAATAAAAAACCACCCGAAGGTGGTTGAGTTTATGATGTTAGTTTTTGCTTACAACAAATAATGAAGCGTAGTTTATTACAACTTTTCCTTCTGCATCTCTTCATAGTACTCACAGCCTTTATTATGGCCATTGCCACAGGCTTTTTTAAACCAATCCAATGCTTTCCTTTTATCTAAAGACACCCCTTCCCCTTTATAATACATAATTCCGAGATAATATGGTGACTCTAGGTGCCCTTGATCTGCAGCCAACTTATACCACTTAAATGCTTCGTCATAATTTTGAGCAACCCCTTTTCCATTTTGATACAAAAACCCTAAATTATTTTGTGCATATGAACACCCTTGCTCAGCTGCTAATTTATACCACTTTGCTGCTTCTGTAAGATCCTGATTAACATCTTCTCCTTCGTCATATATACCCGCTAATATGAATTGAGCTTCTGCATCCCCTTTGCTCTGCTTTCTTCACTAATTCAGGATCTTGGGCAAAGCCGAGACTAACTAATAACAATAAACCTGTAATTAAAGCTCTCATCACTATTTCCTATATTTAAAATAATAGGCTGATTTTAATATAGATTTGATGATATTTCATACATTTTTATTTCTTATTCAGTTCTCTTTCATGCGCTTCTGTTATTCTCTCAAGCGTTATTTCGAACCAAATATAAAACGAAGAGGCTTTATTATCTTGCATGATGTCGGA
Source organism: uncultured Cardiobacteriales bacterium (assembly GCA_964492525.1). Taxonomy (GTDB): domain Bacteria; phylum Pseudomonadota; class Gammaproteobacteria; order Cardiobacteriales; family Wohlfahrtiimonadaceae; genus Wohlfahrtiimonas. The sequence goes on along the minus strand of CAZBKP010000219.1, from coordinate 525 downwards.
AATCTATCTTTATATGTATACATATTGGTTTCACACATCCAATAAGTATTTTGTAGAAATACTATCTGCATAATGGTAAGGCCTATCGTGATAAATATAATTTTAAACTTGGACATATCAAAAGTGTATGCCTAATTTATGTAAATGTCTAATTTATAAAAACCCGATAAAAGCTAAATACAAATCGGTCTTTTTATAAGCTGCTTGGACATTCCTACAAACTTTATAAGATAAAGAAGCGTCCTGCTTCCTTAAATTATTCAATCCTGACACAACTCCCAAGATATTCTTAACTCCCAATAAGGCATAAAAAAATTGTAATACAGAAAATAGCTAATGATCCATTATTGCCTATTGTTTTATATAAAAGAAAACGATCTTATCTACTCTACCTCAAAAAGATTTGGATAAATTAAAGGCATTTCAACGCTATTTATAGGTAATTATTTTGCAAGCGTACCTTTTTCTCCACATCAAACAAAAACACCCTAGATAACATATTAAATTATCTAGGGTGTTTTCCAA
>CAZBKP010000218.1:0-2539 GCA_964492525.1 uncultured Cardiobacteriales bacterium | reverse complement strand
ATTTCACTTAAAAAACAAAATGAGTTTAAACTATTGAGCTATTAGGTATTGTATCAACAACATGTAGAAAATGGGATGAACGATAATGAGTGAGAAGAACAATTGCTTGGGATTTACGAGTAAAGTGATGAGTAGTGATAAAAATCACAAAGATGTACATGGGGCAATGAATGTACCCATTTATCGCAGTAATGCATTTGAGTTCACAAGTTCACAGGCAATCGCGAATGCCTTTCAAAACAAAGAAGAGGTTCCTTCTCATACCTATTCCCGCATCACAAACCCCTCAGTGGAGGCACTTGAAAATAAGATCCGAGCAGTGAGTGGCGGTGATCATGTCATGCTTTTCAGTAGTGGAATGGCTGCGATTTCAAATACCTTTATGGCGATTGCTTATGCAGGGAGCAATATTGTTGCTTCTCCTCATCTTTTTGGGAATACGTTTGCATTCTTTAAGTTTACGTTGGCTGCTTTTGGCGTCGAAATCAGATTCGTAGATACCGATGATTTAAAAGCAATAGAGGCGGCTGTCGATGAAAATACTTGTGCATTCTTTTGTGAGTTAATGACAAATCCGCATCTTGAGATTGCAAATCTCCCTGAAATTAAAAAGATTTTAGTGAAGAAAAATGTGCCTATGATTGTTGATACAACCGTGATCCCTTGGGGAGCATTTGATGCGAAAAAATGGGGCGTGGATATCGAAGTCGTATCGACAACGAAATATGTATCAGGGGGAGCAACAAGTTTGGGTGGTGCAACTGTTGATTATGGCTCTTTTGATTGGAAACATAATAAGCGGTTATCAGCAATGGAAAGCTATGCACCATACTCGCAATTTATGTTTAAAATTAAGCGTGAAATTGCACGAAATTTTGGTGCATGCTTAGACCCAGATAGTGCTTATGCACAAGTGCTAGGATTAGAAACTATGAAAGTGCGTTATGAAGCGATGTGTCATAACGCTTTTGAACTTGCAAAATTCCTAGAAAAACAGGAAAAAGTGGTTAAAGTCTCTTATCCTAAACTCGACAATTTTCCCTATAAAGCACTAAGCGACCAATTTTTTGAAGGGAATCCAGGTGCGATGTTGACGTTTAGCTTATCTTCAAGAGACGCGTGTTTTGCATTTATGGATCGACTCAAATTAATTCATCGTGCGACGAATCTTTTTGATAACAGAACGCTCATTATTCATCCTGAATCTACAATTTATGGAACATTTACGGAAGAGATGAAAAATGTGATGGGTATTTCTCCGACATTAATTCGATTATCCGTGGGATTAGAAGAGGTTGAGGATTTAAAAGCAGATATCCAACAAGCATTGTCATCTTTATAGCTGATTTTTAAACTTTAAATGATAAAAAGGAGAATCAGTGTGATTCTCCTTTTTAGTTGTGCATTCCTGAACTATTTTGGTTTCCACCAATCTTTTCCTTCTACAATGCGAGTAATTAACATTACACATGCATTGTTTCCTGTAGAGTTAAGAAGTGTTGCAGGAATATCAATAATAATACTCACAACGAGAATAATGCCAACATATTCCACAGGAATACCAAATAGAGAGCAGATCAAAACTTCTGCTGTCATCCCTCCACTAGGGATAGCTCCAATGACAACGCCGACTAAAAGAGCAACGGCAACAACAGCAAAAAACATAGGGACATTAAAAGGATTGATTCCGACAAGTGCAAGTAAAAATAAAATTTTAAAAACGCCCCCCATTACCGAGCCGTCTTTATGAGTATTAGCACCAAGAGGAACAATAGTTTCAGCAATATCATCAGGGACATTCATCTCTTTGACTGCCATTAAATTGACAGGAATACATGCCGCACTTGATGTTGTTGCAATTGCAGTTAAAGAAGGGGTAAGGGCAGTTTTCCAAAAAAGATGAAATCCTTTTCGTTCTCCAGCAATAAATGCATAGATTGAGTTAAGCCCAAAAAATATAATGATCGTTAAAAGGAGGTAGAGGATTAACATTTGGGCATAGGCGCCAACGATCCTAGGTCCAAGCTCACCAACGATATCTGCAAAATAACAGCCAAGCCCAATCGGTGCCATATACATGATGATTTTAACTAGTTTTAGAATCACTTCCATTCCTGAGTTAAGAAGTGCAGTAATCGGTTTTCCCTTATCTCCCGCCATAACGATAGCGCTCCCTAGAAGAAGAGAGAAAATAATGAGTGCCAAGAGATTGGTTCTTCTAAAAAGATCAAGGAAATCTCCTGCAGAAAGAGTGTTAACTAACATATCCCCAAAAGAGAGTGTTTTGAGCTCAATCTCATTATGAGAGCCTTGTATCAGCGCAGAAATATCCATCCCTTTTAGAGGATCATAAAGCATAAAACCAAAGTAGCTTAGAATTGCAACAATTGTTGCAGTGGAGAGAAAAACAAACAGTGCGCTGAGCAGAATCTTTTTAAGTCGTCCACCTTGATTTGTTTTTGTAATGGAAACAGTGATGCTAAAAAATACAAGTGGGACAATGGTGACAAACACCATATTTAAAAAGAGTTGCCCAAAG
>CAZBKP010000217.1:0-2550 GCA_964492525.1 uncultured Cardiobacteriales bacterium | reverse complement strand
ACGTACGCGGAAAAATGGGACCTCGTAATGCGGTAGCGACGGGGTTAGCCTTGAGTGTAGAGGAGATCATATGATCGAAGCCTTAAAAGATCAGCGTCCCTATATTGAGCTCTTCTATCAACCTAATTCCATTGCAGATGAGACGATTCGGTATCTTTCTCAAGGCATTGAAGAAGAGGGGATTCCACTTCGCACGACAAATAAGCATGAAAGCCGAGACGATGCCGTAACCCTAGCGATGGATGCGGCAATATTATCGATGATTGAAGTGGGTATTGGGATGGATCATTCAGGAAAAATCGTGATTCATTATAAAAAACTTCCTAAAGAGAAGCCGCTTTTTGAATTACAACTTCCTTTATCACACAGAGAATTAAGAATATTTGGTAGCCATGCGGCTCGATTAGTTAAAGGGCTTCCTTTTCGTTTGGAAGAAGGAGATATTTAATGTCAATAACTCAAAATGACTTGATTGAAATTATCACGAAAGAGATTCAAAAGAATGCTCAAATGTTTACTTCCAAACCAAAATTGGATTGGTATACAGAAGAGGGGTATTTTTGCTTGGGAATGGCACGAAAACTCGCAAAAATTGCAGAGGCTAAAGCTTTGGAGATGAATTGTCCTATCTCTGTCGCAGTTGCTGATCTCTCAGGTAATCTTGTCCTTTTTAATCGTATGCCAAAAGCCATCAGTGCAAGCATCCATTTTGCTCAGAATAAAGCGTATACCTCGGCAGTGTATCAGTTAGAAACAGGGAAAATGGATAAGCTAATTACACCAGAATCAGCCATGAATGCGTTAATTCAGAATGATCCGAAGGTGACTTCGTTAGCAGGTGGTTTTCCTATTACGTGTAATGGTAGAGCTATAGGCGGATTAGGCATTAGTGGTGGATCATTAGCGCAAGATATTGCCATTGCACTCCACACACTACAGACAATGAAAGGAGCGATAAATGAATAAAGATAATGAGATCCGATTAATTGTTGAAAAAGTATTAGCCATTTATAACAATGATGGTTCAACGAAAAATAGTACATTTATCGCACCTTTAGAAACGATTATTGAGAATGTAAAGTGTTCAAGTGAGAAGATGCTTGCGATGCCCTTAAAAATGCGATCACATATCGTATCTAAGGTATGTTCACAGATTCAAGAGATTGTTCCTAAATTGATTGAAAACGATGTTAAGAGGTCAAATTGTGGGAATATTAAAGATAAATTACTAGCCTTTGATCTAATATTAAAAAACAGCGCGGGTGTGGATGACCTTTATCCTTCCGTAATTACAGGTGATGAGGGTTTAACACTAACCGAGTACTCGCCCTATGGCGTTATTGTTTCTATTTTGCCGTCCCAGAATTTATTTGAAACACTGGTATCAAACTTAATCAGCATGATTTCTGCGGGTAATGGCGTTATTTTTGTGGTCCCTGATAACGTATTTGCACTCTGTAATGAGCTAATCAATGAGCTTAATTATAGTATTTTATATGTCAATGGCCCTAAAACCCTATTGGGCGTTGTAGCAGAGTCCTCATTAAATGATGCCGTAAAACACCCAAGTGTTGATATCGTTGTCGTCACCCACAAAGATTATCGACAACTCTCTATTCCTTTAAGTAAAAAAGTAATCATTACGGGCGTTCCTCATACACCTGTGATTGTGGATGAAACTGCAGAAATTGAAAAAGCAGCAAAGGATATTGTTCAAGGTGCAAGTTTCGATCATGGTCAGCTTTTTGTTGCTGAGAAAGTACTGATCTGTGTCGATCGTGTTGCTGATTTTCTCCAACATCATCTAATAACACATGGCACCTATTTTTTAACGAAAAGTGAACAATCTAATTTCGAGAAATTAGTGGAAAAAGATCTATCCTCATTGCAAGGATTAAGTGCAGAAGCAATTTTGACGAAAATAGGAAAGGTAGAAAAAATTCAAGGTATCGCACTGATTTCATTTGAAGTACCTTCGGATCACGCGTTATTAAATTGTCCTATGAATTTTCCAGTATTGCCATTTGTGCGTGTTAAAGATGTGAAAGAAGCGATTTCAATTGCTAAAGAAGTTGAAGGGGGGGCAAAACACACAGCAATTATTCACTCTAAGCATGTTGATCACTTAACATTATGCGCGCGGGACTTACAAACGATTGTATTTATTAAAAATGCACCCTCCTATGCAGCGATTGGGCTGAATGGAGAGGGAAGTACAAGCTATACGATCGCAGCAGTAACAGGTGAAGGAGTGATGGGGAGTCGCCAATATTCACGCCGTCGCCGTTGTATATTGGCTGATGGATTTTATATTAAGTAGGGTAGGTGGCGTTAAAATGATGCTATTACAATTTAATCTAAATCGCTTTCCGCCTGCGTAAATTTCCAAATCATAATTATCAATCGTAAGCGGATAGGGTGCTCAATGGTTCATTCATAGATACACAAGCTTGAGAAGATTTCTGTTTGTAATAAGACATTCGCTTTTGAAATATGGGATTTTATACTCTTCTATATATTGCTTATCTATAAAATTAATCTTTTTTGAGA
>CAZBKP010000216.1:0-2566 GCA_964492525.1 uncultured Cardiobacteriales bacterium | reverse complement strand
CAACCACAGGCGGACGCTTTGGTAATGATAAGTAGTTAATAAATTATAAAAAGGCGTTTTAACTCATTATTGTTAAAACGCTTTTTATTTCAAAAAATATTTAATCCGTTTTAGGTGAACGACAAACAAAGAGCGATAATATAATCACTGCCGTTCCAACGGTGAAGAGCGGTATATTCCCCAGTGTTCCCCCGAAGAATAAATTAATGACAATTCCCAAAGGAAGATACGCGTTATTCATGACAGAGAGCGTGGCATTATTGATTTTTGTGGCACCTCGACACCATAAAAACTGCCCCAATCCTGTAGCTAAAAAGCCTACATAAATTAAAGATAAATAGGTTGAGGTTGAGGGATTAAATCTAAAATCACCTAAAATTAAAAAACATGGAAGCACAACTACAAAAGCCCCTACAAAGAACCAAAAGAAATTATTCATGGTTAAACTGCCTGTCTTCTTCCCGATCCGTTGATAGAGAACTTGCCCAAATGCAAAACTAATATTGGCAAGTTGCATTAAAAGAAAACCGATTAAATAATCGCCACTTAACTTGTTATAACGAATGATTCCTGCTCCAACCACGGCGATAGCGGCTGCGATTAAGCTATGCATATTAATTTTTTTCTGAAAAAATCCATTAATTAAAACAATATATATGGGCGTTGTAATTGAGAAAATAAGAACTTCTATCGTCGAGATATAGCTATATGAGCGATATAGGAGCATATAAGTGATACCGAACTGACAGGCTCCGATGAGCATTAATTGCAGTGCCGTTTTTACTGTAGTCTTTCTCACAAGTGGCATAAAAAGGATTAATCCGCAGCTTATTCTAATGAGTACAGCAAGATAGGTATCGACGTTAGGTGCGATATAAAGCCCGATTAGCGAGAATGATAAGGACCATATAAAGACCGTAAGGGTAATTTCTTTCATAATGTAAACTACTCAATAAAAATAAAGGTTCACATTATCCATTTTTTTTCTAAAAAAGCGAATCTTTTATCTTTAGCTTGTACTCAACGAGAATTTAGGAAATAATTTGCGCCCTATAGGGAGGAAATTATGGCAAAAAAAGGGCTTTTGGGCTCACTTTTTACAATTAGTGCATTTACTTTTATCTCGAGAATTTTAGGATTAATACGAGACATTGTCTTTGCAAGTTATTTTGGCGCCTCGCAAATGATGGATGCTTTTAACGTTGCCTTTAGGATTCCCAATCTTTTTCGTCGTTTCTTTGGTGAGGGTGCGTTCAATCAATCCTTTGTTCCTGTCTTTAGTGAATATTATGAAACGAAGCGCGCAGCACTTCCCCTTTTTGTCGCACAAGTTTCGGGAACGCTTGGAATTGTTCTCCTTTTGATTACGATTTTAGGGGTCCTTTTCTCAGATCAACTTGTCCTTATATTTGCCTCAGGCTATCTCGCCGATCCCGAAAAATTTGCACTCACCTCGGATCTCGTTCAGATTATGATCCCTTATGTATTCTTAGTCTGTATGCTTGCGATGTATTCAAGTGTTTTAAATGCCTTAAATAAATTTGCACTCCCTGCGCTTTTGCCAAGCTTACTCAACATCTGCCTAATTATTGGCGCTTTAATAAGTGTGCAATATTTAAATATTCCCATATATGGCGTTGCTTATGCTGTTATCGTTTCGGGGATTCTCCAATGCTTGATTATTTTAATCTCAATTCATCGTCAAGGATTACTCACCTATGCCCCTCGCATTGATTTTAAAGCAGAAAGTGTCCGTAGAGTGATTTTATTGATGCTTCCTGCACTTATTGGCTCATCCAGTAGTCAAATCAATATTTTGATCAATACGCAACTTGCCTCACGTTTACAAACAGGGAGTGTGACGTGGCTCTATTATTCAGATCGTTTAGTTGAGTTTGCACTTGGAACGGTTGCCGTTGCTTTGGGAACTGTTGTTTTACCAAAACTCTCCCGTTTGAATGCAACCCAAAATTATGATGCCTTTGCGAGCACTGTTAATTGGGGAATTCGTTTAGCATTGATCTTAGGGATTCCCTCAAGCATTGGACTTATTATGCTCGCAAAACCACTTCTTGCACTTTTATTTATGCGTGGTGCATTCACAAGTTTTGATGTTGAAATGTCCTCAATGAGCCTGATTACTTATGGGCTTAGCATTCCTGCTTATTTCTTAATCAAAATTCTTGCACCTGTTTACTACGCAAAACAAGATACAAAAACGCCTGTAAAATTCGGAATTATTGCAATTGTCGTTAATATCGTAATGATGTTTATCTTTATAAAACCCTTTGCTCATGCAGGGCTTGCCCTTTCAACCTCTATTGCCGCATGGGTCAATGCAGCCCTTCTTATTATTGGATTAATCGTGCTTAACATTCACCATTTTAAAGGGCTTTTTTCAAATCGACTATGGATTATCTTCCCCATAAACTTAGGGCTTGCACTTATTCTCTATTGGATTGCTCAATTTGATCACTTTTGGATGGCAGACCGATTCATATTTAGAGCAATCGCCATGTTTGCCGTTATCATTCTATCGATTGGTTTTTATTTTATAGCACTTCAT
>CAZBKP010000215.1:0-2628 GCA_964492525.1 uncultured Cardiobacteriales bacterium | reverse complement strand
AACTATTTTGGGGTCATAGAATAGGGCATTTAGATTCATGGCAATTTCCTCAAGGAGGGATCGACGATGGCGAAACTCCCGAAGAGGCAATGTATCGAGAATTGAAAGAGGAGACTGGACTCTCTTCTACAGATGTAAACATTTTAGGAAAAACAAAAGGCTGGTTGAGGTACCGCTTACCACAACGATTAATTCGCAAAAACAGTACAAAACTTTGTATCGGGCAAAAGCAGATTTGGTTCTTATTAGAACTTGTTTCTGATGATAATGCTGTTAATGTAAATGGAGATGTTTCTCCTGAGTTTGACCATTGGAAATGGGTTGACTACTGGTATCCTGTGAATGAAGTAATCTATTTCAAACGCAAAGTTTACGCAAGAGCCCTTACGGAACTCGCTCCCATTTTGTTTAAAGGAAGCGTTATTCCTGAACGTCCTGCTTCGGATAAAAAGAAAGAATTTGTTCCTAAGCAGAAACGTCGACAAAGATATCCTCTTTATCGGCTTAGAAACAGGCACTAAACCAAATAAAAAGCCTTGCATAAATTACAGGGCTTTTTATTTGCATTGTTGCTCGTCCATCGCCCACATAAGATGGGATTGTAAATAATCGATATTGCACGCCATTAATTTAGTTTTTAACGCTTCAACAATAAGTTCACTATAGGGGGCATTTCCAAGTGCAACGGAAATATTTCTTAAAAATCGATCATACCCAATCCGGCGAATCGGACTCCCCTCCATATTTTTGAGAAATTGTTCTTCTGTCCATGCAAAAAGGGATAAGAGATCAATCGTATCTAACGCATGTCTGGGTTTAAAGTCCACAATCACCTCATGATTTGCAAACCGATTCCAAGGACAATAGAGCTGACAATCGTCGCATCCGTAAATTCGATTTCCCATCTGTTTACGGTACTCAATTGGGATTTCGCCATGAAGCTCGATTGTTAAATAGGAGATACATTTACGCGCATCAATCATATAGGGGGAAACAATAGCCCCTGTAGGGCAATGATGGATACAGTTTGAACAGCGGCCACAATGGTTTGAGATGATCTCTTGATGAATATGCACTTGATGATCAATAAAAAGTTCACCTAAAAAGAAAAAAGAGCCTTGTTTTGGGTCGATTAATAACGTGTTTTTACCTGTAAATCCTAACCCCGACTGTTCAGCATATTCCCGTTCTAGAATAGGCGCACTATCGGTAAATGCACGATAATTGAGCGAAGGAATCTGCTTTTTTAACCATTCTCCCAGTTGCGAAAGTCGTTTTCTCAGCACGGTATGGTAATCTCGCCCGAGTGCATAACGTGAAATATACGCTTTTTCAGAGGATTGAAGCTGAGCGAGCGAAGATTCAAGTGCGTGGTAATAGGGAAAACGAACCGTAATGATCGTTTTTACCCCTTCAAACAATGCATCAGGATTTGCTCGTAATGCGATATTTTTCTCCATATAGCGCATCCCACCCTGAAACCCTTGATTCAACCATGTATTAAAACCTGTCATATCAGGAAGATGCTCAATACTTTGTGTACTAATATGGGAAAAACCAAGTCGATGCGCTTCAGTTTTTAACGCATCGATCGGTAAGAGATCATCCACGATATTTTTTATGGAGCCCAATCTCAACTATCGGATGGACTAAAGTGCTGATATCGCCATTTAAACGGTAGGCTTCTTTAATTAACGATGAGGAAACAAAAGAGTATTTTTCTGCGGGCGTAAGGAAGATTGTTTCGATCTCGGGACGTAAATGACGATTTAAACTCGCCAATTGAAATTCATATTCAAAATCAGAAACCGCCCGTAGCCCACGGATGATCACATCTGCTTGTACTTGTCTTGTAAAATGTACCAAAAGATTATTAAAGCCAATAACCTCAATATTATCATCTGCATGAAAAATCTCTTTTGCCATTGCAATTCTTTCATCTAGCGAAAATAGAGGACGTTTATTGGGTGAAGTTTCACTTGCAACTGCAACGATGACTTTAGAAAAGATTCTTGAAGCACGTTTTGCAATATCAATATGCCCATTTGTAATGGGATCAAATGTCCCAGGATATACCGCGATAGAGTGTGTCATAGTAAGCTCAAATAATTAATAGTTGGAATCATTATATAAATTCCTTAGAATGCGGTCATCTTTTTATCCGCATTCATGCAATATTATACGCCATGCCAATCTTTAAACCTCGATCCTTCCTGTATCAAAATCTTGATTTATTCCCAAATCATGCATTCTTACACCATGAGATCGCAGACCGTATCCATAGTTATCTATCTGACGCACTCATACACAATCCTGAGCAACAATTTTTAATAGAGGGGGATTGTGATCACTATCTCAAAAATAGACTCAAAGAAGCCTATCCTCAGCTAAAAAATTGTCAAAAGAAGGGAAAGCATGATGCGGATCTACTGATCAGCAACCTCGTGTTGCAAAATGTGTCAAACATTGAAGAGACTATCACGGCTTATCAAGAGAACCTTGCGCCCAGAGGAAGGCTAATTCTCACAACGATTGCACATGGGAGCTTTGAATCGTGTTTTCTACCCAATGGCCCTATGCTGAACCCTTTACCCGATATCCGTGCCTTAGGGGATTATCTTCATTCTC
>CAZBKP010000214.1:0-2662 GCA_964492525.1 uncultured Cardiobacteriales bacterium | reverse complement strand
CTCGCTTATATTCATGCTCAGGACGTTTTTGAGCATACGCACGCAACTGAATTCCTTGACGTAAATAGTCCATTGCCGCAAGATGATCTTTCCAGTTTGTATCTAACATTTGCAAAAGAACTGATTTTACAAAGTCTTTAAAACGATCCATATCTAAGCTTGCTAATTTTTCTTCATAGATCGATTTATTCAATTCGATTAACCGCTTCGCAATCCCTTCTTGCTCTAAAGATTCATCCGCATCTAGCCATGACTTGATATTTACGTCCATAACAAAATCATTTTTCAATACTGTTTCAAGCCCCTCAATATCCCACTGTTCTGGAAATGATTGAGGTGGAAAATAACGGTCAACTAAATCGGTAAATACGGCTTCTCTTAAAATATCAATCGCTGGAGAGACATCATTAGAGGCTAAAATATCATCACGCTGTTGGTAAATTACCTTACGCTGATCATTTGAAACATTATCGTATTGAAGAAGATTCTTACGAATCTCAAAGTTATGCCCTTCAACTTTGCGCTGAGCATTCTCAATAGAACGAGAGATAAAGCGATGCTCTAAAGCTTCCCCATTTCCCATTCCTAGAGACTTCATCATATTGTAAGCGCGTGGTGAGGTAAAGATACGCATCAAGTTATCTTCTAATGAGATATAAAAACGAGATGATCCTACGTCTCCTTGTCGACCTGAACGCCCTCTTAACTGATTATCCACACGACGAGATTCATGGCGTTCAGTACCTACAATATGCAAACCGCCTTTAGCCAACACTTCATCATGGCGTTTTTTCCACTCTTCTTTAAGTTTTGCTTTTTCTTCTTCTGTTGCATCAGGATAGGCTTCAAGCTCCATATCGAAGTTACCGCCCAATACAATATCTGTACCTCGTCCTGCCATATTCGTCGCAATCGTAATTGCACCCGGTTTACCCGCAGCTCCCACGATATAAGCCTCTCTCTCATGCTGTTTTGCATTTAAAACTTCATGTGGAATTTTACGTTCGGTTAACATCTGATCAATTAATTCAGAAACCTCAACAGACGCCGTACCGACTAAAACAGGCTGACCTCTTTCATAGCACTCTAAAACGTCTTTTACAATCGCGTCGTACTTCTCTTTTTGAGTCAAATACACAAGATCACCCAAGTCTTTACGCTGAATTGGACGATGCGTTGGAATAACCACAACTTCTAAACCATAAATTTCAAGTAACTCGGGCGCTTCTGTATCCGCGGTTCCTGTCATTCCTGATAGTTTCTTATAAATTCTAAATAGATTTTGGAAGGTAATCGAGGCAACGGTTTGATTCTCAGGCTTAATTGGTACCCCTTCTTTCGCTTCGATTGCTTGGTGTAGACCATCAGACCAACGACGACCTGACATCGTACGCCCTGTAAATTCATCAATAATGACAATTTCATCGTCTTTTACTAAATACTCCACATTACGATGGAATAAATTATGTGCACGCAAACAACTGTCTAAATGATGGTACAGTTTTAAATTCTTACCTTCATAAAGGCTTTCACCTTCTTTCAATAACCCTGCTTCAACTAATAATTCTTCTGCATGCTCATGCCCTTCTTCAGTCAAGAGCACTTGCTTATCTTTCTCACTGATTGTGAAATCATTATCCCCATTATCATCAGCTTTCTTAAGCTTAGGAACAATTGCATTAATCGCACGATATAACTCTTCTGAACCTTCTGTAGGGCCTGAAATAATCAACGGTGTTCTTGCTTCATCAATTAGAATTGAGTCAACTTCATCTATAACGGCAAAATTAAGAGGACGTTGAACTTTTTCTTCTATTGAAAAGCTCATATTGTCTCGAAGATAGTCAAACCCAATTTCATTGTTTGTACAATAAGTGATATCACATCGATACGCTTCATACTTTTCTTCATGCGATTGATCTGCAACAATAACACCGATCGTGAGCCCCATCCACTTATAAAGACGACCCATCCATGCGGCATCACGCTTTGCAAGATAATCATTCACAGTAACAACGTGAACGCCCTTGCCTTCAAGCGCATTCAAATACACCGCAAGTGTTGCAACAAGTGTTTTACCTTCACCTGTACGCATTTCTGCAATTTTACCCTGATGAAGAACGATACCCCCGATGAGCTGGACATCATAATGCTTCATTCCTAAGACACGGAAGCTTGCTTCTCTCAAGGTTGCGAAGGCTTCTGGTAAAAGTGCATCTAAAGTTTCACCATTTTTTAGTCGCTCACGAAATTTTACTGTTTGCTGTTGTAACTCCTCGTCAGAGAGCGCTTGTATTGTTGATTCTAGGGCATTAATCTTTTTGACAATCTTATACGCATCTTTGACTAGGCGATCATTTCTTGTTCCAAAAATCTTCTTCGCTATCGCACTAAACATGGTTTTCCTTCTCAGTTAATATCATAAAATATAAATAAACGATCTATTTTAACGCATTTTTATGCTAAAACGAATTTTAGTTACACGCCACCCAATTATTTCGATGAATCAGCTCTTCTGATATGACGTATCCAAGCTTCGTAAGGATTTCTTGGGAGGGGGTTTTTATCAACAATTTAACCTCTTCATCATTATAATTACACAACCCTCTGCCTAATACTTCACCTTTTGAATTTTCACAAGAGACGATATCTCCGCGTTGAA
>CAZBKP010000213.1:0-2692 GCA_964492525.1 uncultured Cardiobacteriales bacterium | reverse complement strand
AATATATGTAAAAAGCCACATTATAAATGTGGCTTTTGTATTTCCATATAGAGAAAGATTACTCTTTATTTAGAGTTGCGCGTTCTTTCAAATAATATTCAAGCTCACTTTTTCGTTCAGTAAGTTTGGCTTCTTTTTGAGCAATCTTTTTAGGTTTTCCTTTTATCTTTGCTTTAGCAAGCTCTTTTTCTGCATCTGCTACTTTTGATTTATATTTTGCAATTTTTGTATCTAAAATATCTTTATATACATTGTCATCTAATTGCAAATCTTGAACAGTATAATCAGGTGTACTTCCACATTTAGTACGAACATCTTGGATCGCTCTTTTTAAGGCTTCAGCTCTATGTACATTTTTATACTGTTGTGCATAATCTAATTGTTTTTGGAGTGCTGCTTCTTTTTTTTGGCATCCATAGCTGGAGTAGTCGGCAAATGAAACAGCAGGAATAAATGATAATGTTGTAATTAAAATTATTTTCTTTTTAGAAAGCATTTTTGCTCCTTTATCTTCTTTGTTTAAGTAAGTGTCTATCCTAACGAATAATTAATATAAACCCAACCATGTATACAAAGATTTACAAGCTCGTTGGAAGGATTAGATTTTTTCTAGCTTTGCATACGCTAATACTAGAGTTTTAGCTCCGTTCTTAGAAAATTTCACAGTTACTCGGGCATGTTGTCCTACACCTTCGAAATTAATAATTGTACCTTCACCAAAAGTTGGGTGTGTGACAAAGTCTCCAAGATTGAAACCATCCATAATTTCTGTTTTTAGAATAGAAGAAGTACTTGCAGATAGAGGTTTAGAAATAGAAATATTATTTCCAATAGATTCAATTAGGTGAGAAGGGATATCTTTAATAAATCGAGAGGGGCGATGATATAGCGTTTTGCCATGAATCATTCTTTGCTCACTGGTTGTGATGGTTAAGTGTTCACGCGCGCGAGTGATTCCAACATAAGCAAGTCTACGTTCTTCTTCCAATCTTTGAAAGTCTATAATAGATGCTTCACTAGGAAAAAGACCCTCATCAAAACCAATGAGATAAACAGATTTAAACTCTAATCCCTTAGAGGCATGAAGCGTCATTAATTGGACTTTGTTGTGATCTGAATTATCTTCATTGGGAGGGTTATCAAGGGTAATACGATTTAAGAATTCTGAAAGATACCCTTGAGTGGTTAGTATGGAATTATCTTGTGCTTCATCAAGATCTAGTGTGAATTGCTGAACTGCTGTAATGAGTTCATCAAGATTCTCGATACGATCCTCCCCTCTTCCCATCGCCTCTTTCTTATAGAGAGGGATTAAGCCACTCGATTGAATTAATTCTTTAAGAAAGTCACTTAGAGAGAGGGTGTTAATTAAATTTCGGCGAGAGAGAATATATTGCTGAAAAGTAATTAAACTATTCTGTGATCGTTTATTGAGTTCTTGGCGTTCTAGTAGATATTGAATCGCATCCCAAAGAGGCACTTGACGCTCTGTTGCAGTAATTCTAATTTTTTCGATTGTAGATGCGCCAATCCCTTTCGGTGGAGTGGTGAGTACCCTTTCAAGAGAAATGTCATCTGAAAGATTATTAATGACTCTTAAATACGCCAAAATATCTTTAATTTCTGCGCGATCAAAAAATCGAAGACCACCATAAATACGATACGGGATATTATGTTTTAAAAGAACTTCCTCAACAATGCGGGATTGAGCATTTGATCTATATAAAACGGCATGCTCATTGCGTTTTGAGTCCTCTTTTAGCGCTCGAAGAATCTTTTCAACGACAAATTGTGCTTCGTCATAAGCATCCATTGCGGTATAAACAGTGATCAAATCTGCTTTGGGATTTTCTGTCCACAAACGTTTATCTAAGCGCGTTTGATTTTTAGCAATAATATAGTTTGCAGCTTCCAAAATCGTTGAGGTGGAACGATAATTTTGCTCAAGTCTTATTGTAGTTGCATTAGGGAAGTCTTGGTCAAAGTTAAGTATATTTTCAACACGTGCACCACGCCAGCCATAAATAGATTGGTCGTCATCTCCGACTACAAAAATTTGATGATGGTCTCCTGCTAAAAATTTGAGCCATGCATACTGAATTGCATTTGTATCTTGAAACTCATCAACTAAGATAAATTTAAACCGCGACTGATAATGTTTAAGAAGAGCAGGATTATTTCTAAGTGTTTCAAGTGCGCGCAAAAGAATTTCAGAAAAATCGACAAGACTCGAATTGTTGCAAATAGACTGATATTGTCGATATAACTCAATCATAAGGCGCTCAGATTGATCCGATAAAGAGGGATCAATATGCTCCGCACGATAACCTTCATCTTTTTTATTGTTAATAAAGTGTTGTAAGACGCGCGCAGAAAGCTGTTTTTCATCTATGCTCTTTTCACGCAGGATACGTTTACAAAGGCGGAGTTGATCATCACTATCCATAATCTGAAAATTGGGATCAAGATTCGCCTCTTTAGAGTGAAGACGTAAAAAACGATGACAAAGTGAGTGAAACGTTCCAAGCCAAAGATTTCGCAATGGTCTTTTAAGTACAGTTTC
Source organism: uncultured Cardiobacteriales bacterium (assembly GCA_964492525.1). Taxonomy (GTDB): domain Bacteria; phylum Pseudomonadota; class Gammaproteobacteria; order Cardiobacteriales; family Wohlfahrtiimonadaceae; genus Wohlfahrtiimonas. The sequence continues at coordinate 129 of CAZBKP010000213.1, read as the reverse complement.
TAGCCGTACACGCATTTCATTTGCCGCTTTATTAGTGAATGTCACAGCAAGAATTTCATTAGGAAAGGCTTGTTCGGTTTGTATGAGCCATGCAATTCTAGATACTAATACTCGAGTCTTACCTGAACC
>CAZBKP010000212.1:0-2740 GCA_964492525.1 uncultured Cardiobacteriales bacterium | reverse complement strand
TCTGCTTTAACGACCACTCATTGAGAAGATTAATATGCTCATCTCTTAGGTGAAGTATAATCTCTGTTCCTGCACTCGCTTTTGTCGTAGGCTCTAGAGTAAATGAGCCTTCGCCATTGGACTCCCACACAACCGCACTCTCGTCAGGTTCTCCTGCTTTTCGAGTCGTTAAGGTTACTTGATCCGCAACAATAAATGCAGAATAGAATCCAACCCCGAATTGACCGATAAGATGAGAGGTATCTTGATCGCTTTTCTCTAATTTATCTAAAAAGGCTTTCGTGCCTGATTTAGCGATCGTACCGATATTTTCGATCACTTCATCGCGTGTCATTCCAATACCGTTATCAGAAATCGTGAGCGTTTTCGCCTCTTTGTTCATTTGAATCAAAATTTGTGGATTTCCTTGATTCTCAATCAAACTTGAATTTGTAAGCCCTTCAAAACGGCGTTTATCAAGCGCATCTGAAGCATTTGAAATAAGCTCACGCAAGAAAATTTCATGATTCGAATAGAGTGAGTGAATCATGAGATGTAAAAGTTGGTTTACTTCGGTTTGAAACTGCATTGTCTCTTTTTTCTGACTCATCGTAATAAACTCTCCCATAAAAAACATAATTTGATGATAAATTTGACATTATGTAATATGGGTCAGGTTTATAAAATTTCAATAGGTCGCATGACGTTTTCTCATGTCACTCACAATAAGGACACACATGTCAAATACGTATCATATTAATCCTCCTAAAAATTCTCTTGATTTACTCTCTCAGCTTGAGAGTGATCTCATTCAAAAAAATGCCGACGGCGATATTTATCAACTTTTTAGAAACTGTCTTCTTGCCGTCTTAAACACAGGCAGTAAAACGGATGATCCGCACATTATCTTTGAAAAATATCAGGACTTTGATGCACAAGTAATTAGAACAGAACGAGGAATCAAACTTGCACTCCATAATCCCCCCGAAGATGTTTTTGTCGATGGAAACTTAACGCGTTTAATTCGACGCAATCTATTCTCCGTACTTAGAGATATTCTCTATGTAAGAGAAGTGATGCAACTTTATCAAAAGCACGATTTAGCCCACGCCCCCCGTTATAAAATCACCTCGGATATTATTTTTATGATCTTGAGGAATGCAAAAGCACTTCAGGCGCACGAAGATGCACATATCATTGTGTGTTGGGGTGGACACTCAATTAATGAAATCGAATATATGTATGGGCGAGAAGTAGGTCAAGAGCTTGGGCTCCGCCATTTTGATATCTGCACAGGATGTGGGCCGGGAGCAATGGAAGCACCCATGCGTGGCGCTGCCGTTGGGCATGCTCAGCAAGGACGAGAGCATAACCGTTTTATTGGAATTACTGAACCTTCAATTATAGCAGCAGAACCCCCTAATCCGCTCGTCAACGAATTGATTATTATGCCTGATATTGAGAAACGCATTGAAACCTTCATACGTTTTGGGCATGGCCTTGTTATCTTCCCAGGCGGTGTGGGTACAGCAGAAGAATTTCTTTATGTTCTTGGAATTTTAATGATGCCTGAAAATAAAGGTCAGCTTCTTCCGATCGTTCTAACAGGTCCCAAAGAGAGCGAAGATTATTTTCACACGCTCGATCACTTCATCCGAGAGAGTTTAGGCGAAGAAGCACGACAATACTATAAAATCATCATTAATGATCCTGTCGCCATTGCGCAACATATGAAAAATATGATGCCTGAGATTAAAGAGTATCGAAAAAAACGTGAAGATGCTTATCGTTTTAACTGGTCGCTTCTTATTACTGAAGATTTCCAAACGCCGTTTATTCCTAGTCATGAAAATATGGCGGCGTTGGATCTTCATAGAAATCAGCCTAAAGAAAAACTTGCTGCAGCTCTACGACGTGCATTTTCAGGAATTGTTGCAGGAAATATCAAAGAAGAAGGCATTAAAGCGATTAAAGAGAAAGGCCCTTTTGAGCTTCATGGCGATCCTGAAATTATGGCACTCGTCGATAACCTATTGAGTGACTTTGTCGCACAAGGCAGAATGAAGCTCCCTGGAAGCACCTATACGCCATGCTATAAGATTATGCGCTAGGAATTTTGAAATCTCTAACTGCCTAATTTGATAGAAAAATAGTAATATGAAGAAATTTGTACTGAAAGGATTCATTGAATGATAAACAAACGTTATATATTTTTGGCTCTGATGTTTTTATCTCCCTCATTTTCTCAGAATCTAAGCTCAGAAGTAGAACACACGGATGCCCCTTGTAGTGAAGTAGATGTTTTTTGTAAACCAAAGTGTACTGAAGTATGGTGTGAACCCGAAAATAAACCAGTGGGAAAGTTGATTCCATTATGTGAGAAATATTTTCAGGCGGCGGATCAACTATTAGAGACCTACACATATATGGGCGTTGATATCGGTAAATTAACAAAGGCTCAGGCCGCTCAAGAAAAGCGTAAATTTAATACAGAAAAACAAAAAACTATCGCGCAACTAAAAAAAATGACAAAAAAACAACAAGAAGCAACCTGTTTAAAAATGTCAAATGAGTTGTTGAAATAAAGAGATATGAAAAAGCTTTTTTGGCTATCGATGATAGTAAGTTTAACGATGAATTATGCACAAGCATTGAAGTGCAGGCCACCGTCTGAATATTGGAAGGAGATACCACAAGGATAATATATTTTGGACAGGACATGTGGTGAAATGATCTGCTAATATTTTTCTTTTGGCAGGCT
>CAZBKP010000211.1:0-2759 GCA_964492525.1 uncultured Cardiobacteriales bacterium | reverse complement strand
CACCGAGTGTGACTATTTTTCCTTCAATATCAATTTGAACTGCCACTTGCTTTTGTGTGGTATCGGTCGTCATGATTGCTTTGGCGGCAAGATTACCGTCATCTGTTAACTGTGTTGAGAGGATATCAATTCCATGAATAATTTTCTCCATTGGAAGTTGTACACCAATCACACCTGTTGAAGCAACGAGAACCTCTTCTACATCTAGAGAGAGTTTTTCCGCGACTCTTTTACACATCGCTTGTGCATTTTTAAACCCTTCTTCACCTGTACACGCATTTGCATTCCCTGCATTCACAATAATCGCACGGCTGATAGGAGATTTTGTGTGATTCTCAGATAATGTAACAGGTGCTGCTCGCACTGCGTTTCGAGTAAAAGCCCCTGCAACAACAGCATTTGATTCTGAATAGATCAATGCCATATCATAATTTCCACTTGCCTTAATGCCTGCTTTTACACCTGCGGATTTAAATCCTATGGCAGAGGTGACACCGCCATGTACCATTACCTTCATTCGAATCCCTTTATTCATAAACGAATTCAAAATCATAGCATCTTTTTAGGGGAGAGTTTCAACAAAAATTGAATAAAAAAAGGTTGTGCATATTCATGCACAACCTCCAGTTTAATCAAAGAGTTGAGGGATTACATCATTCCCATTCCACCCATACCGCCCATTCCACCCATATCAGGCATTGCAGGCTCATCTTTTGGTAATTCAGCGATCATACACTCTGTAGTGATGATAAGTGATGCAATCGAAGCTGCATGCTGTAATGCTGAACGAGTTACTTTAGTTGGATCTAAAATACCCATTTCAACCATATCACCATACTCACCTGTTGCCGCATTATAACCATATGCATCTTTACCAGCACGAACTTGATTTAATACAACATCCGCAGGTTCGCCTGCATTTGCAACGATTTGACGTAAAGGCTCTTCCATTGCACGTAATGCAACACGGATTCCTGTATTTTGCTCATCGTTATCTCCTTTAAGAGATTCAATCACATTTAATACACGGATTAATGCCACACCACCACCAGGGACAATACCTTCTTCAACCGCCGCACGCGTTGCATGTAATGCATCTTCTACACGCGCTTTCTTCTCTTTCATTTCAACTTCAGTTGCTGCACCGACTTTGATTACTGCAACACCGCCTGCTAACTTAGCAACGCGCTCTTGTAATTTTTCACGATCATAATCAGAAGTTGCTTCATCCATTTGAACACGGATTTGGTCAACACGTGCTTTGATATCAGCTTCTGCACCTGAGCCATCAATGATAGTTGTATCTTCTTTAGAAACCACAACACGCTTTGCACTTCCTAAATCATCAATTGTTGCTTTCTCTAAAGACATTCCAATCTCTTCAGAAATTACAGTACCACCTGTTAAGATTGCGATATCTTGTAACATTGCTTTACGGCGATCACCAAAGCCAGGTGCTTTAACCGCAGCAACTTTAACGATACCACGCATATTGTTAATCACTAATGTTGCAAGTGCTTCGCCTTCAACATCTTCGGCAATAATTAATAGAGGACGACCCGCTTTTGCAACGGCTTCTAATACGCTCAACATTTCGCGAATGTTTGAAATTTTCTTATCGCAAAGAAGAATAAGTGGGTTATCAAGCTCAGCAGCCATTGATTGTTGATTATTTACAAAATAAGGTGATAAATAACCGCGATCAAACTGCATACCATCAACCGTTGAAAGATCATTCTCAAGACCTGAACCTTCTTCAACTGTAATTACGCCTTCTTTACCTACTTTCGCCATTGCTTCAGCAATAATTTTACCGATCTCTTCATCTGAGTTTGCAGAAATAGTTCCGACTTGCGCAATAGACTTATCATCTTGGCAAGGTTTAGAAATTTTCTTCAACTCTTCAACCGCTGCATTTACAGCTTTATCAATACCACGCTTAACATCCATAGGATTCATACCTGCAGAAACCGCTTTCATTCCTTCACGAACGATTGCTTGAGCAAGTACGGTTGCCGTTGTAGTACCGTCACCCGCGATATCAGATGTTTTTGATGAAACTTCTTTCACCATCTGTGCGCCCATGTTTTCGAACTTATCTTCTAAAACGACTTCTTTCGCTACAGAAACACCATCTTTAGTGATCGTTGGCGCACCAAAACTTTTCTCTAATACCACGTTACGACCTTTAGGACCCAACGTTACTTTTACTGCATTTGCTAAAATATTTACACCACGCACCATACGAGAACGTGCATCATCTCCAAAACGTACTTCTTTAGCTGACATAATTAAAATCCTCTTTTGAAATTAATAATAAAATTCTGTGTATTGTGTTGATTATGCTTCAACCACTGCCATGATTTCATCTTCACGCATTACAATATATTCATCATCGCCAACTTTAACCTCTGATCCTGAATATTTACCGAAAAGAACTTCATCACCAACTTTTACATCAAGTGCTTTCACTTGTCCGTTGTCTAAAATTTTTCCATTTCCAACGGCAATCACTTTCCCACGAGAAGGCTTTTCAGTTGCAGAACCAGGAAGAACAATTCCACCTGCTGTAGTTGTCTCTTCTTCAACGCGTTTGATAATAATACGATCATGTAAAGGACGTAATTTCATAATAACTCTCCAATAAAATAAATTAACAATACGATTTCAATTCGCAAAGATGCAATATCATTACAAAATAAATCGCACTTAAAATCTTTGCAGTGATGAAATGGGGATCGTTTTTTTCTTTTCAAGGG
>CAZBKP010000210.1:0-2770 GCA_964492525.1 uncultured Cardiobacteriales bacterium | reverse complement strand
TGCCTATAATATTTTGCGTCATAGTGCTAAAGGGCAATCGCTTCATATCCGTCACCCACAAGAAGAGATGTCTGTTGCAGAAAACTTTCTTTATATGATGAAAGGTTCGAATCGTTATACAGAACTGGATGTGCGGGTCCTTGATTTAGCAATGATCATCCATGCGGAACATGGTGGAGGTAATAACTCAACCTTTACCGTTAGAGTGACAAGTTCTACGGGGACTGATACGTACTCATCAATCGCAGCAGGCATTGGCTCCTTAAAAGGAGGCTTGCATGGCGGTGCTAATCTTCAAGTTGGCAAAATGCTCGATCATTTAAAGGAAGTAATTAATGATTGGACGGATGCAAAAGAGATTGATACTTACTTGCAAAAAATGCTCGCAAAAGAGGTTTATGATCAGTCGGGATTAATCTATGGTATTGGACATGCGGTTTATACCATTTCAGATCCACGCGCCATTCTTCTCAAAGAGATGGCACGAGAACTCGCAAAAGAGAAAGGTCGTGAGGATGAGTTTAACTTCATGGAACTTTTAGAAGAACGCGCCATTTATAATGTAACGCATCGTAAAAATGCCAAAACAAAAAAAATGGTGTGTGCGAATGTCGATTTCTATTCAGGCTTTGTTTATGACATGATTGGTCTTCCAAAAGAGGTTTATACTGCACTATTTGCAATGTCTCGCATTGTCGGGTGGTGCGCACACAGAATCGAAGAGCTTACTTTTGATGGTCGTAGAATAATCCGTCCTGCCTACAAGAATGTTGGCGAACCTGTGACCTTTATTCCTTTAAACGAGCGTTAAATGTTAAAGCAATTTTCTAAATATTTCTCTATTGGCATATTAAATACGTTAGTTCATTGGGGGATAACTGCAGGTCTATTTTATTTTATTGGATTTTCTCAAGCATTAAGCAATGTGATTGGCTTTATAGTTGCGGTTACCTTCTCATATATTATGAATGCTAAGTTTACTTTTGAGAAAAAGCCTGTATTGTCCCGATATCTTATTTTTACTTTGTTTATGGGTGGGCTGAGCTATGTGTTTGGTTATGCAGGCGATTATTTTGCACTGAACCCATTTATAACGCTGTTTCTTTTTTCAGGAACAAGTCTTGCTCTAGGTTTTCTATTTTCCAAATTTTTTGTATTTAGGTAAATATGAAAATTGCTAGATTTGAAGCGATATAATTATTAAATTCCTAATGTAGATTTGTTTGATTAGAATCAATTTAAGAATGCGTTGAAGATATTATCTTGTGCCAAGTATATAAAAGACTGATTGGATGATTATGGAACTATTATGTCCTGCGGGGAATTTACCTGCTTTAAAAACGGCGATTGAACATGGTGCTGATGCAGTTTATATCGGACTCAAGGATGAAACAAACGCGCGTCACTTTCCTGGGCTGAATTTTACAGAAAAACGGCTACAAGAGGCAATTTCCTATACACACCAGCATCGTAAAAAATTGCATGTCGCGATCAATACATTTGTAAATCCAGCGCAAAGTCAGGTTTGGAAACAGGCCATTGATTGGTCTGCAGGGGAGGGCGTAGATGCCCTTATTCTTGCGGATATTGCGAATTTAGAGTATGCAAGCCAACGTTATCCGCATTTGGAAATTCATCTTTCGGTTCAAGCCTCCTCGACTAATTTAGAGTCAATCAAATTTTATCAGCGTGAATTTAATGTTAAACGCATCGTGATCCCAAGAGTATTGCCGATTCATCAAGTTAAAAAACTCGCAAAAGAATCCCCCGTGCCTTTGGAGGTGTTTGCCTTCGGTGGATTATGTATCATGGCAGAAGGGCGCTGTTATCTTTCCTCTTATGTTACAGGGCAATCCCCAAATACTGCAGGAGCCTGCTCTCCTGCTGAGTTTGTTGAGTGGGCAGAGTTGCCGAATGGTGGGCGTGAAACTCATTTGAATGGTGTCTTGGTGGATCGATTCGCACCAAACGAAAATGCGGGATACCCAACTTTATGTAAAGGACGATATCGCGTGGATGGTGTGTTGTCTCATGTATTGGAAGAGCCCACAAGCTTAAATACGATTTCATTGATTCCTGATTTCTTTGAAATGGGAATTGCTTCTGTCAAAATTGAAGGAAGACAGAGAAGTCCTGCCTATGTTGCAAAAGTTGCGAAAACATGGCGAGAAGCGATTGATTACTACAAACGTGATCCAAAGGCGTTTCAAGTCAAAGCAGCTTGGGATCAAGCCTTGAATGAGATTTCAGAAGGAAAACAAACGACGCTAGGCGCCTATAATCGCAAGTGGCAATAAATTAAGAGGAATTAAATGAAGATTTCGTTAGGCTCCATTCTGTATTGTTGGAAGAAAAATGATGTTTACGATTTTTATGATCGGGCAAAGAGTAGCGATGTGGATATTATTTATCTTGGAGAGGCTGTCTGTGCAAAGCGCAAAGAGCTCTCTCTTGATGAGTGGATTGATCTTGCGAAGTCTCTTACTCACTCTGGAAAAGAGGTGATTTTAACAACACTTGCCCTTGTAGACTCTCCCTCTAAATTAAATGATGTAAAACGAATCGTTGAAAATGGTGACTTAAAAATAGAAGCGAATGATTTCTCAGCTGTAAATCTATGCTTCGAGAACAAGATTCCTTTTGTCGCAGGCCATGCATTGAATGTTTATAATGCCGAGGCGCTTACTATTTTAAAGCGGAATGGAATGTATCGCTGGTGTGCGCCTGTTGAGTTGTCTCATGAATGGTATTTAAATCTTAAAAAGGCAAC
>CAZBKP010000209.1:0-2777 GCA_964492525.1 uncultured Cardiobacteriales bacterium | reverse complement strand
TTCAGAGCAAGTCGATCTGGAACGCCACATGAAATCGTGAATGCAGCAATTAATCAAACATTATCTAGAACGATAATGACTTCATTCTCGACGCTATTAGCTGTTTTTGCACTCTACTTCTTTGGTGGTGCGGCAATTCACTCCTTCTCATTTATTATGTTGGTTGGTATTGTCGTGGGAACCTACTCTTCGATCTTTATCGCTTCAGCAGGTGCCCTTGCATTAGGACTTAAGAGAGAAGATCTTCTTCCACCTCATAAAGAAGCAAAGAGTGAACATGAAACGGAGTCTATGAATTACTTCTAGACAATTGATTTTAGGCTTTTAAATAGAATGAAATTCTTACCAAGTCAGTAATATGGTAGAATTTCATTCTTTCTGTTTTATATTTTGGAGTTTAAGTTTTGAAACAAGCCACTCGGCGCAAACCCATAGAAGTTAAAGCAACTCTTGGAGACAAGTTAACACGTCTCTTTCAAAATGCTGTTTTTATCGGGCTGACAATAATTGCAATCACTATGATGTTAAGTCTTCTATCTTATCATCCTGAGGATCCTGCGTGGAGCAAAACTATCCAAACAACAGAAATTTCTAACTGGCTTGGTATTAAAGGTGCATATTTCTCTGATATTGTATTAACAAGTATAGGAAGAGCAGCATGGTTTATACCTATTCTAATGATTGCGTATAGCTATCAACTCTTTTTTAAGCATAGATTAAAATTCGTTACGGTAGAGATTTTTCTTATCCGATTATTTGGCGTACTCCTTTTTATGGCCGCACTTTCGGGTTTCTTTCACTTACTAGGGCTTGATAATATTCTTCAATATAGAGGCGGTGTTGTAGGTAAATCCATTGTATCTGCTATCAATTTCTCGTTTGATTGGATCGATCAACTCTTTTTTAAAGGCACTGCTAGCGTTTTAGCTGTCAAGATCATTCTTTTCTTCTTTTTGACAATGGGTGCAATTCTTGCATCTGGACAGTCGCCCATCGGTTGGATAGAAAATACAGGAAAATTCATATTTTCGCTCTTTCGTTTCTTTAGAAAAGACAAAAATAAAGATAATATCGTCTTAGACTCAAGTCAAGATCTTCAAATGATTTCTCATCTTTTAGAAAAATCTACCAATGTAGAACATATTAACGTCCCCTCTTCAATGATTAATGAGAAGTTAGAAAAGCCCTCTAGAAAAAAAGAGAAAAAATCATTTTTATCTTCTTTATCCAATAAGTTTAATGCCTTTAAAAAAGATATTCATCACAATAACAATGTTAAAAATGAACCTACTGTGATTCCTGAACCAGTATCAATCCCTAATTTTACACCTCCTTCCAATATGGATGTTAAGGACTATTATTTCTCTAATAATAAAAATGAAGACAAAACTAATCTCCAGGAGAAGCCTTTTGACCCACTCAAAAAACAAGAAGAAGAGGTAAATCCTTTTGATCTTACAACACCAAAACCGAACATTTTTTCGGAAATCCCAGATTCACCTACTGGTAAAATTCCAACCATTTTTAAGCGCCCTACCATTCGAGAAAAATCTCAAGATGATCATAAGTCTTCTATGGGCCAAAACTCAATAAATACACAAACTGCACCTACACATAAAAAGTCAGAGGATATTCAAACCTCACAAAAAAGAACGATTACTGAAAAAATATTAGGCTTTAATTTATGGCAAGATTCAGAGACTAACTCCGCTGTGAATCATACAATAGATACTACAAATACTATCGAGGAAAAACCGATAGAATCTAACTCATCCTTTTTTAACAAAGGATTCTCAACCCCCACGACTCACTCACGCAATAGCCTAAATCAAGAAGAATATAACAGCCTATTAGAGAGCTTACAGAAAATAACAGAGGATACTGAGGTACAAAATCAATCTTTTGTCGATAATACTATTTCAACCATGACATCATCTTTAAATTGTCAAACTCAAGAAGCTGATGAAGTCATTGATGTACCTACATTCACGATCGAAAATAATATACCTCCTATAGAGGATGACTTACCTACAGTAACATTTGAGAATCTCAGTTATCCAAATGCTCCTATCTCAGAAGATATAACAACTTCTTTACACAAAGAACCTACGTTTAATTCTATTCATTTAGAGCCACCCACTTCTACAGTGACTCAACAAACTTATTCTCCTCCTGCTCAACCCATTCAAGAACAGATGAGAAGGGATCTTCCTCCTGAGATTTCAAAACTTACTGAGCGCCCTACTTCGCCTCAATCTCAGGAATATAAAAAACATTTTCCAATGGCTGGAAAGCTCCCTGATGTTGATCTTCTAGGTAATCCTCCTCCTAGAACCGAAGGCTACGATATTGATGAGCTCAACAACATGGCTCAACTTATTGAGATGCAACTCAAAAACTTCTCTATTTCAGTCACTGTTGCAAATATTGAGCCGGGTCCTGTGATTACTCGATTCGAATTAGAGCTAGCGCCAGGAGTGAAAGTTGCACAAATTGGTAATCTTTCAAAAGATATTGCAAGGGCACTTTCCGTAACAAGTGTTCGTGTCGTGGATATTATCCCAGGAACAACTTATGTAGGACTTGAAATTCCTAATAGTAAAAGAGAGATTGTATACTTTAAAACAGGACTTTGTTCCGCAGAATATAAAGAGGCTGAGCATCCTCTTACGATGATTTTAGGACAAAGTAGCTCAGGCGAAACTGTTATTGCGAATCTTGCAAAAATGCCACATCCTCTCGTTGCGGGAACGACGGGTTCCGGAAAATCAGATGGT
>CAZBKP010000208.1:0-2800 GCA_964492525.1 uncultured Cardiobacteriales bacterium | reverse complement strand
ATGTTTTTTGCGAGGTGATTAGGTTTAATGCACTTGATTTTCCTGCATTAGATCGCCCCGCAAATGCAACCTCCCTGGAATCGTGCAATGGAAGTTGATCAAGTGCATTGGCACTCGTTAAAAATGAAGTTTTGTGAAAGCGAGCATTTAAACTCATTTTGATTCCTTTTTATTGCCAAGGGCACATTCATCTGTCACGATTTGTAAGTAGATAAGATAACGTTTTTCAATCTCATTGATGAACGTCTTATCATCTAGGCTTATCGTATCAGGCGCACTTTTAGTCCGTTCTGTGATCGATACGAATCGAGCTGCATTTTGAACCCCAAACATTTCAACAATATTAGAAGCAATACATCTTGATTCAAATTCAGTAAGCACGCCTTTTTCAATACTTTCTTTCTGAGTTGCCATAATTCTCATAATAATATTTTGTTCAACAAAATTAAAAGGGCCTTCCATTTTTTTTAAGGCATTTAATGTAATTATTTGTGCAGAGGCTGTGCTAAATATTAAGGTTAATAGGCAGATTGTACGTTTCATTTTGTCATATTCCTAAAATTTAGTATTTGGGTAAAATGTTTGAAATAGATAGCAGTTCGCTTATTACAACAATGATACTAAAGACAATAATAAATCCGATCATTATATTTCCACCTTTAACTTGATAGGTCGGATTAGGATATTTTTTCCGTGTTTTATATGCCATAAGGGCAGGGACAATAAGTGCCCATGAAGTTGCAAATAGACCCGCATAGCCAATAGCATGGACAAAACCATAAGGAAAAAGAATTGCAGCGATTAACGGCGGTAAATATGTAATGAGTGCTGTAATAAATCGGCCTTTGAAGTTATCTTTGAGTTTGAGTTGATCCGCAATATAGTCAAATAGCCCCAAAGTAACCCCAAGGAATGATGATAGGATTGCAAAATTCTTAAACCATGTCAGAAGATTAATATTCTTTGCATAACTAATCAGAATACTGACAGGATCTTGTGCGATGTTGATTTCGGTTGCAAAAATTTCTCTAGGAATAGAGCCATGCGTGCTAATGATCCAAACAAGATAAGTAATTGCTGTAATTAATGTTCCACCGATGAGAGAGATTCGAACTTTCTTATAATCTTTATCATAATACTTCACAAGGCTTGATACATTTCCATGGTAACCGAAAGAGGCAACAAGTGCGGCAACACCGCCTAAAATATAAGGATAATATGTCGCATTTTTTTGAGAAACATTGAGGAGAATGTCCAGTTTGACATGACCAAGTAGTGAAGGGATTGCAAGAATAAATGTGACAACCATTGCAATCATGATAATGCTTGTAATTCGATCCACCATAAATGTGGAGATCATCACAAGCCCACCAAAGATGATGATGTAAGTGATTTTTTCTGCGGTGTTTGGAAGAGAGAGATTTATTCCTATAGTACTTATAATATCTTGGAGAAAAGGACTTCCAACGGTGATATATGCATACGTTAAAATATAGAGCACAAAAAGAAGGGATAGATCATTAATCCAACGGATCCATGGCGGTAAAATATCCTTTGCGATTGCGCCTAAATGGTAGCCTTTAGGATAATGAAGATTCGCTTCTAGGATAAATAAACCTGAGGTTAACATGGCAAACCAAACAATAATGATTGTAGCAAGCGCCCAGCCAAACCACATTCCTGATGTAACGATAGGGAGTGCTAACATTCCTGCGCCAATCGCCGTTCCAGCGATGATCATTATCCCACCAAAAGATGAAGGTGATTTTGTCTTTGTCTTTTCAGACATGCTCATGGTGTTCCTTTTCTAACCTTAACAGTATTCAATAAAACTGTTTATAGTAATTGATTTTATTGAGATCGTCCGCTTTTTTTATTTTTGTGTAAAATAACTTTTGTTATTTGTCGATTTAAGAGGATTCTTTATGCGTTTTGTTACTATTCTTATTCTCACCTTTTCATCAATATTTTCATCGTATGCATTTGCAAAAAGGCTAAAAGTAGTGACCTCTTTTTCAATATTAGAAAATATTACGTACAATATTGCAGGAGATCATATTGAGCTCTCTTCTATGATAAAAGCTAATAATAACCCACACAATTTTGAACCGACTTTTAGTGATATTCAAAATTTGTACCAAGCAGATATTATTATCATTAATGGACTCGGATTTGAAACATGGCTTGATCGAGCCTTAAAGCAAGCTGACTTTAAAGGAAAAGTAGTTATTGCAAGTAAAGGAATTAAAGCAATCCCTTTTAATCATGATGAGGATGCACATGCGGATCATGATCATAACGACGATCATCAACATGGTGAATATGACCCTCATGTATGGCAAAATCCATTAAATGGCATTGTTCTTGCAAAAAATATTAAAGATGCTTTGATTGAGAGCGATCCAGAAGATCAAGCATTCTATGAGTCTAACTTTGAGCAGTACCAAGCCTCTTTATTAGAGTTAAATAGAGTTTTTAGTGAAACATTTCAAAAAGTAGAAGATAGAAAGCTGAATGCATTGGTGCTTCACAATAGCTTTCAATATTTTTCTCAAGTTTATCCTGTAACTTTTTATGCAATGCTTGATGCTCATAGCCTTCATGAACCCTCTGCAAAGGCACTCGCTGAAATGAAAACATTAATTAAAGAAAAGGATATTAGCGTTGTATTTTCTGAATCGATTGAGCAAGATCGCTTTATCTCAGTAATCATTAATGACTATCATCTTAAAAATGGCGGGAATTTATTATCAGATGCGCTTTTGTCAAAAGGGAGGGGTCAACCTATATAGGGCTTCTT
>CAZBKP010000207.1:0-2826 GCA_964492525.1 uncultured Cardiobacteriales bacterium | reverse complement strand
ACACCCTTCATGCGTCAATCTTTGATTGGTAATTCTTGACCACAATATAGGATGCATTTCCGCCATATTTGAGCCCCACAACACAAATGCATCTGCATTTTCTATGTCGTTATAACATCCCATAGGCTCATCCATCCCGAAGGTACGCATAAAGCCAACGACTGCAGATGCCATACAGTGACGTGCATTAGGATCAAGGTTATTACTTCTAAATCCTGCTTTGTGTAATTTTGCCGCGGCGTATCCTTCAAAAATCGTCCACTGACCTGAACCAAACATTGCAATTGAGTCTGGACCTTTTTCCTTCAGTGCCTTTTTATACTTCTCTGCCATGATTTTATAGGCATCATCCCAAGAGATCTCTGTAAAATCACCCTCTTTATCATAAACGCCATCTTTCATTCTAAGTAAAGGATTTGTTAAGCGATCTTTACCATACATAATTTTGGAAAGAAAATAGCCTTTAATGCAGTTCAATCCTTTATTTACAGGAGCATCAGGATCACCTTGTGTTGCGACGAGTCGCCCACCTTTAGTCCCTAATAAAACACCGCATCCTGTACCACAAAAACGACAGGCACCTTTGTCCCAGCGGATTCCATCGCTCCCAGTTTGTTGAGCTACAGCTGTATTCGAAAAACCATGTAATGCACTTGCAGCACTAGAGGCTGCAGCCACTTTCATAAAATGACGTCTAGATAATGACATAAAGGCTCCTAAGGGATAAATCTATTTATAATTTTGTATTAGGTTACAGAAACCTCTATCTATTTTTATTGATGCAAATCAAAAATAACGTGACATCATTAAAAAAATTTGCAAATCTTTACATCGCTATATAACTAATTATATAGATACAAATTTAGTACTTATTCAAAATAATGACTTATTAGCGTTATACTTTCTACAATAGGATATAATTTAATTTTATCCATCAGATCATAGGCTGTTTCGCTCTCTTGATCCTCTACAGTTATTGCAACTCTACCTATATCATCATGTTCGACAATCTCACACCCAGCTAATCCTTTAAGGTATCTTAAGATTTCTTCTAAATGTTCTTTCCTAACAACTACGACTGCCCCGCACACATTATATCTATCGGGATTAACCTTATTTTTTTCCACTGTTATGTTACCTCTCAAACCCTATAATCAGATATAATACACTATCATTTATTATATATTTAGTATTAGAACTAATATATGTCACATTACTTTTCAAGTTTAAACTATGCCAATTTTACAGACGTCTATTCTCAAAAAAATATATTTTGTTCTTTTATGCCTTGGAGCAATTGCCGTTTGTAGCTACCGAATAAAATTTGGTTATGTTACCGGCATCGTAATTCTTTTTTGGGTTGGCTTGTGCTCATTGTTTTGGGCTATATTTGGGCGTATTACCACCGGTATCATTATTGCAAATGCGATTACGATAATCCTATACGGGATAAATATCATAAAAGTCTTTTATTATAAGCAACGTCTATTTTTCCCTGATTTTATCTTGGCTTTTGACAGGCAAAACTTTGATACGTTATTTCAATATCCTCTATTACTAATCTCATTAACTTGTTTTATCAGTTTTTTTATTTTCAATATTTACCTATATAGAAATTCAAAAAAATCCTCTCTATATACTCGAATAGGAGTATTTTTTATATTTTTAATTTCTATATATGGCAATTATCTTATTACAACGAATAAATCATTTAATGAAGATTGGCAACAAGTCCTTCCAGCTGGAAGAGGTGTTATTACTAATCTTGTGATGTCTGCAAAAGGCGCGATTTATACTCCTCCATATTACGCCACAGGAGACAAATATTTTTTAGAAAAAGCAATGGAAGTCCAATTAGTAAAAAACAAAAATCCAATTAAGCCTAATATCCTGATTTTTTTGCAAGAATCTACATTTAATCCTAACCTTTTTGAAATTGGGAATGCTTCTTTTCCTAACTTGCAAATGTTTAATCCAAATGCCGTAGGATTAAAGGCTCATAATCTTCTTCGTGTTCAGGCTTATGGAGGAGGCACTTGGCTTTCAGAATTTACGATGGCGACAGGATTGGATACGAGTGATTTTGGAATTCGTCAATTATCTGTATTTTATACCGTAGCACCCCACATTCAGACAAGTCTTTATAAAGAGTTAGTGAACAATGGCTACTATACAATTTTATTAACGCCCATGAATAAAAATAATTATAACACTCAAAATGCATACAAGAATTTTGGAATTGATTTAGTCCTTCAACCACAAGACCTAGGTTACCCAGCGGGTATGAATGAAAATTTATGGAAAGTCACCTCTCAAGAAATGTTGGACTATGCCAAAGATATTTTGAATGATTATAGTAAAAAAGAGAATAAACCCATTGCTTTGTTTATGTTATCTATGGCTGAGCATGGTCCATACGACAATGCTTCAAGTGATCAATTATCACTTAAAAACAGTCAAAAAGATAATCCTAGAATTGGTGCAATGAATGACTACTACAAGCGACTAGTAAATCTTGATAAAGCTACAGAAGATTTCACACAATATGTTCTAAATAACGACAGACCTTTGCTTTTTCTATATTTTGGTGATCATCAGCCAGCACTACAGTATTACGATTACAAAAATGGATTTTTTGCACCCCACCAACTAACTCAATTTTTCATGAAAGATAATTTACCCTATCCACCTTTACCACAACAACATCCAATTATGGATATTAGCTTTGTCGGGGGGGTAATTTTAGATTACTTAGGATTATCTGTTTCTCCATTTTATGAAGCAAACATAAAAATGCGTTATCTATGCGGTGGATTATTGAGAGAA
>CAZBKP010000206.1:0-2851 GCA_964492525.1 uncultured Cardiobacteriales bacterium | reverse complement strand
TTACTTTATCTTCCCCCTCTTATCGGACATTACGGAATTGCGATTGGCGAATGTTTAACGTGGTCTGTCGGATTTAGAGCTCCTAAACATCATGAAATTTTGGATGACTATACAGAAAACCTTGTCGATAAATGCGTTCCCAAGGATGTTCGTTATACAGATCCTGATCTATCGGCTCGCGCGATCTCTTCTGAAATCAATGATGATGATATCGATCACATCATGAAGATTATTCAAGAGGGACTCGCGTCCAATCGTGACATTATTGCGGATTGGTTTGGTGGCTATATTAGTGAGCCAAAGCCAGGCCAAGAAGCTACCCCACTAGAAGAGTCTTTCTCACTTGATGAAATTAAAGAGATGTTAAGTGATCAAATTGATATCGAACGATTGCCCTCACTCCGTTTTTACTTTAGAGAAACACTCGATGAAGCGATTCTCTATGCCGCAGGCGAGTGCTTTGCGCTAGATAAAAAACATTTAGGAATGATTACGTATCTGTGTGAAAACATTAATTATAGTGCACGTAAACTTTTAGGTTTTCTTGAAGATAGTGTGTGCGCCGAATTTATGCTCGATTTGATCAACCAAGGGTTCATCTGTTTCTACGATGAACATGATGAGTGCGACTGTGATGATGACTGTGATTGCGATCATGAGTAACGCTTTTATGAATCGACTCTCTTCTATCATTTTGATTGGGCTATTAGGATTTGCATCTGCCAACTCATTTTGGAAACCATTGAATGAGGTTCATCCGCAATCTTCGCTTCCTTTAGCGGAGATTGAGATTAATGATCAACGCATCAAAGTTGAACTTGCAGAAAATGATTCTGATCGTGCGTATGGATTGATGAATCGCTTAATCCTTCCTGAAAATCAAGGCATGCTATTTATATTTGATCAACCTCAACCCTTAAGCTTCTGGATGAAAAACACCAAAATTCCACTCGATATTTTATACTTTAATGAGAAGGGGAGTTTAGTAGATTTTGTTGAGGCAATTCCTTGCCTATCTGATCCCTGCCCTAGCTACCCAGCAAAACAGGATGCACAGTATGTTTTAGAGCTTGCGAAAGGAGAACGCGTGCGCCTCAATATCAAACTTGGAGATCAGCTTAAAATAAGAGAATGATTTTTGTCTCAAAATTTTTATGATACAATACGACGGTTTTAAGCTGTCATCGCCATTGACACTTTAATTTTACATTTGGAGTTTTTTCAAACTATGTTAACAACAGAAAAGAAAGCAAGTATTGTTGCTGAATATGCGCGTGGCGCAAATGATACAGGTTCACCTGAAGTCCAGGTTGCACTTTTAACACATAACATCAATGCGCTTCGTGCACATTTTGATGAGCATAAAAAAGATCACCATTCACGTCGTGGTTTATTACAAATGGTAAATCAACGTCGTAAATTATTAGATTATTTGAAGCGTAAAGATTTAGAGCGCTATCAAACCTTAATCGAGCGTTTACAACTCCGTCGTTAATTTATGTTTATTACGGATTGTATCGTTAAGTAGTACGGGACCCTTGCAGCTCGCTGTTAGGGTCTTTTCTTTGTAATCGGCAGAGGTAATTCATGAAAGGGTTCTGATAAAGTGCTTTCAATAAAGCATTTTGTCAGCTCCCTTGGTTTCATAGTTACTTTTGTCCTATGTAATAAAAGAGGTTTTATGAAATTAGAAGCAATTAAACAAGAGTTCATGTACGGTAACCATAAAGTTACGTTAGAAATTGGTGAGATGGCCCGCCAAGCAACAGCAGCGGTTATGGTAAATGTTGAAGGCACGTCCGTTTTTGTAACGTGTGTAGCCTCAAAGAAATTTGATCCCTCTCGTGACTTTTTTCCATTAACAGTAAATTACCAAGAGCGTGCCTATGCCGCAGGTAAAATCCCAGGTGGATTTTTTAAACGTGAAGGACGTCCTTCTGAAGGTGAAACGCTTATCGCACGTTTAATTGACCGCCCGTTACGCCCGCTCTTTATCGATGGCTTTACCAATGATGTGCAAATCATTGCAACGGTTGTTTCAATCAATCCTGAAATCAACCCTGATATTCCTGCAATGATTGGTTCTGCTGCCGTTGTATCGCTCGCAGGACTTCCTTTCAATGGCCCATTGGGTGCTGCACGCGTTGGATTTGAAAACGGTGAATATATTCTGAATCCAAGCCAAAGCGCGATGAAAACCTCGCAACTTGATCTTGTTGTTGCAGGAACTAAAAATGCGGTGCTTATGGTTGAGTCAGAAGCAGAGCTTTTAAGTGAAGAGCAAATGCTAGGTGCAGTCATGTTTGGTCATAACGCGCTTCAAGTCGTTATTGATAACATTACAGAGCTTTGCAATAAGTATGGTGTTACACCATTCACTTATGAAACTGCTGCAAAAAATCAACCTTTAGAAGAGGCTGTGAAAGCTTATGCAGAAGCACGTTTAAAAGAGGCTTATAATATTGCAGAAAAATTAAACCGTTATACAGTTATTGATCAATTAAAGGCAGATGCTGCAAATGATCTTATTACTGAAGACAATGGTTTTACTGCTGATGAAATTAATGCCTATATTGATCAAATGAGCTACCACCTTGTCAGAGATCGTATTCTTGCGGGTAATCCTCGTATTGATGGTCGCGACACAAAAACCGTTCGCCCGATCATTTCTCGCGTGGATGTTCTTCCAAGAACTCATGGTTCTGCCCTCTTCACTCGTGGAGAGACACAAGCGCTTGTCGTTACGACGTTAGGAACCAATAAAGATTCACAAACGATTGATGCTCTTGAAGGTGAATATAAAGAATCTTTCCTATTCCATTATAACTTCCCTCCTTATTCAGTGGGTGAA
>CAZBKP010000205.1:0-2882 GCA_964492525.1 uncultured Cardiobacteriales bacterium | reverse complement strand
CTAACGGTGCTTTTCCTTCAATAAGCGTTAAGTTTGAGACCTTAAATTTCTGCTGATTTTGCTGAATAAGTGAAATGGCCTCAGGATTACGTTCGATTGCAATCGTTTCTAAATGGGGAAAACGTATTGAGGCTTCGATCGATACGCTCCCTGTTCCCGCACCGACATCGACAAATGTTTTCGCATTTTGTAACGCGAGCCAATCTAACGTTAGAATCCGAACCTCTTCCTTCGTCATGGGGACGTCACCACGAATAAATTCACTATCTTTCATTCTTTAATGATCACTATATTCAGATGATAAGAACGATTGACTACCGCTTCGGCATCAACCACCGTAATTGTTTCATCGGGATACGAAAGGTTTTCACCAATAATTAGGGTGCGCTTGAGCCCTCTTTGCATGATCTCTTTCGCGATTTCATAAGGCCCCATTGTTTGATCCGTCACCATGGCAACTTTTGGGTGCTTAAAAACAAAGTCAAAGTCGGGCAATCTCCCGTGACTACTCGTGATATAAAGATCATTCATATCAATATTTGTCTTCGCAAAAAGATATTGAATCGCACTAATTCCAGAGATCACCGTGACGGATGCTTTCCCTAACGCCTCACTTAAATATTTACCAATGCCATATAGCATGGGATCGCCAGAGGCGAGAACCACAATCCTCTCTTTATCTTGATGTTCTTTTATCCACTCCACTAAATCACTTAGTTTTTTATCTAAAATATGGATATTCGCGATGGTTTGATGGATGGATTCAATTTGACGAGGATGACCCACAACCCAAGTGGCTTCACTCAATGCTTTCTTTGCAGGGGGAACTAAGAAATCATCGCCCCCAGGGCCTAATCCGATCACATAAATCATGATTGAAACCTCTCAATAATGGCTTCGATAGACTGGCTTACCCCTAATACGTTCCCTTCCATTGAAAATAAAATGCTCTCCGCGCTCAATGGGTTTTTGCCATATTTTGATAAATGCTCGATTCTACTTTTAATTTTTTTTGCAATGGCATCATAGACCTCCTGATATCCTGCTTTTGAGATAAACTCCATTGCTTCTTCTGTCGTAGATGAGTTATAGACATCTTCAATCAAAGCAATCGGCGCACTCATAAGTGCAAGATGGGTAATCATCGTCTCCATTCTTGCATCGGCAACATGGCTATGCGTATTAAAAACCCCTGCTGCCACTTTGACCAATTTTCCAAAATGCCCCAATAAAAGAATCTCTTTATAGCCCAATCGCTCGATCTCTTTGAGCGCATGACGGACAAAGTTACTAATCACCACAACGTGATTCGGATTCAATCCCAACCCTTCTGCAAATCGCTCTCCATGATTGCCTGGTACAAAAATAATTTTATTAAGCCCCTCTTCTCGCTTCACTTCAAGCTCAAGAGAGATTGATTTTTTCCAACTCTCATCAGACATGGGCGTCACGATGCCTGTTGTTCCCAAGATCGAGATCCCATCAACAATCCCTAAACGAGGATTATAAGTTTCTTGTGCTATTTCTGCGCCTCCCGGTGCGTAAATTAATACATCCGCACCATGATCTTCCCCAATCACTTCTCTAACAGCGGATTCGATGGTTTTTTTGGGGGTTTCATTAATTGCAGCCTCTCCAATAGCATGGCGCACGCCTTTTCGTGTTACCCTCCCGATTCCAACGCCACCCTCAATATGAATTCTTCCTGTTTGATTCAAGGAGACTTTTGCATAAATCAACATTCCATGCGTCACATCAATATCATCTCCGCCATCTTTCTGGATCGCAGCGATGGCAACATTATCCGCAACATTGGATTCAAGGACATCAAGATCAAGAATGACATTGGAAGGCGTAATAATTCTGACTTGATCAATCTTTTCTTGGGATAGAATCATCTGTGCCGCAGCTTTCGCCGCAGCAGTTGCACAACTTCCTGTTGTGTAGCCTTTCCGATAGGCTTTGTTATCAATCCAGATGACCTCTTGCATCATTTATATTCCGTAAAGAATCGCATTCATAATCGCAGCGGCAATATTGCTGCCCCCTTTTCTACCCTCTGCCGTGATATAGGAAAGTTGACTCTGCATTAAGGCATCTTTTGATTCCGCAGCCCCCACAAATCCGACAGGCACACCAATCACAGGATAAGGAGCACATTCACCGGATTCCGTAAGTTCTAATAATTTAAAAAGTGCCGTAGGTGCATTCCCAAATACAAAGATTTTTTCTCCTGATTGTTGCACTGCATACTCAACAGCAGCCATGGATCGCGTGATCCCTTTTTCTTCTGCCCATGTTTTGATTGCCTCATCTGCGACATAACAGAAATACGAGCATCCTAATTGATCAAGTTTTCGTTTATTCATCCCAGAAAGCGCCATATTCGTATCGGTATAGATCGTCGCCCCTTTTTTAAGGGCATTTACAATCTCTGAAAGGCCATTTTCTGAAAACTTTAAGATCTCCAACCAATCAAAGTCCGCACTTGTATGAATACAGCGCAAAATCACCTTCTCTTCGAGAGAATTCTTGAATGAATAATCAGGATAGTCCTCTTGAATGATCGAGCGAATAATATCAAAACTCTTCTCTTCTATCTGTTCTGGCACTTTGATGTATGACATAGAGATTCCTAACTCAATAAAAATAGTGATGAAAATAAAATCATGGCGATGAGTGTGGTGACAAGCATTAAACTCACCGCTCGGTTAATATCGTTGGGAACAATTGGCTGTAAGGCATCTCCGATATTGGGCTTTTCAACACGCTCGCCAAAATACCGATTCGTTCCTCCGAGCTGAATTCCAAGTGCCCCTGCAAATGCCGCTTCTGACCACGCGCTATTGGGGCTCTTATGCTGATAACGATCTCGCCATCCT
>CAZBKP010000204.1:0-2889 GCA_964492525.1 uncultured Cardiobacteriales bacterium | reverse complement strand
TTAGTATTGATGGATGAAGTCGGTCGTGGAACCTCTACACTCGATGGTTTATCGCTCGCATGGAGTGCTGCGGTTTATCTTATCAACGAGTTAAAGGCCATGACGATTTTTGCAACGCATTATTTTGAAATGACAGAACTTGAATCCCTCTACCCTTCTGTTGTTAATCTCCACTTAGATGCCGTTGAACATAATGATCAAATCATCTTTATGCATCATGTAAAAAAAGGCGCAGCATCTAAAAGCTACGGATTACAAGTTGCCGCACTTGCAGGAATTCCTAATGAAGTAATTGAGATTGCAAAGCAAAAATTATCTGAACTTGAACGCAGTTTTGCAGAAATTGCGCAAAAAGAATCTGCCTATTCAAATACTCCTACTCAATCTCGACAACAACTCTCCCTTTTTGAGGAAGAGCATCCTATTATTACAGAGTTAAAATCGATAGATCCTGATGAATTATCAGCTAAGGAAGCATTAGCGTTATTGTATGAGCTTAAAGATAAACTTTAGGCTAATATTTTTTAACTTAAAGGAATCTTTTGGTCAATGCGCAATTTATTCATTGCTCGATAAAGTCTATACACTTGGGAAAGATCTCTATTAGTCATTGTTTGTAATGCTTTGGTTCTAAATTTAATATGATTTGCAATCACATGTGTATCGTAAAACCAACAAATCAACATGAGAGGATTAATGTAAAATCCAGATTCATTTTTCTGATTTTCTTCATAAAATAGTGATAAATTACCGTAGCCCCCTTGCATTGCACTCATCACTGAATTCACTATCACACTTTGGTGTTGTTGTTTCTGATTAACGTAATTTCCCATGTCAAGATAATCTTGTCCCTCTTTCATGGTATTTGTTATCGATACACATCCTTTAAACCCTTTCTCTTTGATAAAGAGTGCCATATTTTCTAGGCAATCATAATGATTTAGCCCATAATGATGTTCTGTGCCAAATCCTATCGACATCAAATACTGCGTGGGAACTGTCGTTTCAGTTGCTGCTAGAATCGAACCAACATCTTCAACCATTGTTCCATTATTTGATTCATCCCCAAACATTAAACTATCGGTTCCACCATCTACTAGAATAACGGCATCAATATTGTGCTTATCAATAATAAATTGATAATTCTCTTTTAAAGGTACAACACCTAAATCGAAAGAGAAGGCATACATTTTCTCTTCAATTTGATACATTTCATATAACCATTCAAGAATATATTTTTCAGGGAAATAATTTATTTCATGATTCTGTTTAAATGAAGATGATCGAGTTACTTCAAAGCACCCCGCTTTGATTTCTATGCATTCTGTTTGGTCAAGATAGGTAAACGAAAAATTAGCTAAGGTGACATTGTGTCCTCTCTCTTTGAGATAAAGATACAAAAAAATACCGTGAGCAATATCAAACCCACCTCCACAGCCCGAAATTAAAATATTCTGGTGGGCTCGTATTTCTTTAAAAAAGGGAATTTCCATACTCTCTCCTTATCAACTACTCTGGCATATAACCTAAGGTTGGTGCTAACCACTTTTCAGCAGTATCCAAGCTCCAGTCTTTGCGTTTTGCATAATCTTCAACTTGATCTTTTCCGATCTTTCCTACACCAAAATATTTTGCTTCAGGATGCGCAATATACCAACCTGACACAGAAGATTGCGGATACATCGCATAGCTTGAGGTAATAGACATGCCTATTTCTTCAGGTTTTAAGAGCGACCAAATCGTATCTTTTTCAGTATGTTCAGGGCAAGCAGGATAACCCGGTGCAGGACGAATACCTTGATAGGCTTCTTGAATCAAGTCCTCATTATCTAGTGATTCTTCCTTTGCATATCCCCAGTATGTTTTACGGACGTATTGATGAAGATATTCCGCCAAACTTTCAGCCAATCGATCTGCAAGGGCTTTCAGCATAATCGCTGAATAGTCATCGTGTGTTTTTTCGAAGGCTTCGATATAGGGCTCTATCCCAAGCCCTGTCGTACATGCAAAAGCCCCCATATAATCATCTTTCCCTATAAAATCTGAAAGAGATCGATTGGGCTTTCCTTCAGGTTTAGGTGATTGCTGACGTAAATGATGTAATGTAGCAAGCACGGTATTTCTAGTATCATCAGTAAACAGAACGGTATCTTCCCCATGATTTTCCGCAGGGAAAATTCCAATTTTTGCCTTTGCGGTGAGCCATTTTTCATCCACGATCTGCTTAAGCATCTTCTGTGCATCTTCATAAAGCTTTCTCGCTTCTTCACCCACCGAGGCGTCATTTAAAATTTTAGGGAATTTACCATGAAGCTGCCATGATGCGAAAAATGGAGTCCAATCGATAAAATGAACCAAATTCTCAAGCGGGACCTCAATCGTTTCGACCCCTAAATGATCCGGCTGATAAATCGGCTTCTCTTCAAACTTAGCTTTGTTGGCAACTGCAGATGCAAAAGGTAATAAATCCACTTTATTCTGGCGTGTAAGGTACATTTCCCGACGTTTTTCATAATCTATTTTCAGATTTTTAACAAACTCCGTTCTAAGCTCTGGGCTAATCAAAGATTGTGCAACCCCAACCGAGCGAGATGCATCTTTAACATAAACAACCGCATGCGCATAATTGGGAGCAATTTTCACTGCCGTATGAGAGAGCGAAGTCGTTGCTCCTCCGATCATTAATGGAATCTCAAGCCCTGCCCGCGTCATCTCTTTTGCAACATGAACCATCTCTTCTAAAGAGGGGGTAATTAATCCTGAAAGCCCAATCACATCGACTTTTTCTTTAACGGCTGTTTCCAAAATATCTTGGCACGGAACCATAACGCCTAGATCTATAACCTCAAAGTTATTGCACTGAAGGACAACGCCGACAATATTTTTTCC
>CAZBKP010000203.1:0-2958 GCA_964492525.1 uncultured Cardiobacteriales bacterium | reverse complement strand
TTTTCCTTTTAACTTTTGCTCAAGAAGTCCTAATGCAACAGCAAATCCATAAATAGTGGCTGCAGGTGTAGGCGGACATCCTGGGATAAAAACATCAATTGGAACGATATGATCACTTCCGCCCCAAACACAATAGAGATCATGGAAAATTCCGCCGCCACAGCCACAAGCACCATAAGAGATACAAATTTTAGGATCGGGCGCAGATTGATACGCTCTAAGCGCAGGGATTCTCATGGATCGAGTGACTGCACCTGTAAAGATCAAAATATCTGCATGACGAGGCGAGGGTACGACTTTTATCCCAAAACGCTCTGCATCAAATATGGGGGTAATCGCTGCAAAGATCTCAATTTCACAGCCATTACAACCTCCGCAGTCGACACGATACACATAGGCCGAACGCTTGATTTTTTTAAGTAAGGTCTCTTTTAATTTGCTGACCTGCTCATCGACTGAGATCGGTTGTGTTGAATAGTGGTCATAATTTTTGCTACCAAACTCATTATTGCTTGTCATGATTCCCTCCTAATTCAACATGCATCATTAAATCCACGTTCTCTTTATTGACGATATTCTGTTTGCGCTTACAATCAGGACACGTTTCAAATTGCTCACGTCGTCCCTCGACTTCCTCCACAGATAAGCCTGAATGGACTAATAATGCCATCGTGTAGTCAATCTCTTTTTGTGGAGCAAAATAACGCCCACATACTCTGCATGAGGTTAAGTCAAACGTTGCTCGCTCATAAAGATCCTCTTTATTGAAAACCGCAAGCTCAAACTCATCCGACAATACAATCGCACGTGTTGGACATACTTCCTCGCAACGCGCACAAAAGATGCAGCGCCCTACAAACAACTGCCAAACCCGTTTACCTGTTTTAATATCTGTTTCCATACTCAAAGCATTCGCTGGGCAGGCGGTTGTACATGCGGCACACGCAATACATTGATCAGGTTCATAATGAGGTTTCCCTCTAAAGCCAGCAGGAAGATCAATCGGCTTAAAAGGGTATTTAACCGTCGTATCACCTACTTTTTGAATAATTTTCAAGAGCTTTAACATAATGCACTTCCTTCTATTATTTGAGAGGTGAATGAGTCCGACGGAGTCCGTATTGTTCAATCTCTTTATACGGAACCGTTACCGATTTCTTCTTACGTACATCAACAACTGTTACGCGGTCTGTACATGAATAACAAGGATCAAGGCTACCAATGATCAATGGCGCATCTGATACGGTATTTCCACGAAGCATATAACGAAGTACAGGCCAGTTTGCATAGGTCGCGGCACGACAACGCCAACGGAATAATTTTTGGTTATTCCCTGTCATACTCCAGTGAATATCTTCACCTCGAGGGGCTTCTGTAAAACCTAATGCAAATTTATTCGGTTTATAGGTAAATCCTTCCACAAGAAGGGGCCCTTCTGCCAAATTATCTAAGAGATACTCGCACATTGAGATTGAATCCAATGTTTCATCCACACGTACAAATACACGTGCCGCAACATCACACGTATCGTAACTAAAGAGAGTTTTTGGCGTATGCTCATATCCTGCATAAGGATGGTCAAAACGCACATCTCGTTTAAATCCACTTGCACGAATCATAGGACCTACGGGGCTAAAATCTCTTGCAATTTTCTTATCTAAAATTCCAACGCCTTTAGTACGTTGCTCGAAATAAGGCGTGCTGACAAGCATATCGACAAGTTCAATCACCTCTTTTCTCATCTCTTGAAGCAACTGAATGGTCTTAACTCGTGCATCTTTAAGAATATCACGGCGAATTCCGCCTATGAGGTTCATACCATAAGTTTTACGTGCACCTGTGAGCATCTCGGCAATCGTCATAGCCTTTTCACGGACACGGAAGAATTGCTGGAAGCCGCCGTCAAATCCTGTGAAGTGACAACTCAAACCTAAATTCAGTAGATGGCTATGTAAACGCTCAACTTCAAGAAGTACACTTCGGATCATTTGACCACGAAGTGGGACCTCAATCCCTAGCGCATTTTCAATTGTATTGGCATACGCAACACTATGCGCATACCCACAAATTCCACAAACACGATCGGCAAGGAAGGTGACTTCGTTATATCCCATACGATTTTCAGCCACCTTTTCCATTCCACGATGAACGTAGAACATTCGGTAATCCGCATCGATAATTCGTTCACCATCGACAAATAACCTAAAGTGCCCCGGCTCATCGTTTGTAATATGAATTGGGCCGATAGGAAGGATTCGATTGCTCTCATCTCCAAGCTCATTTAAGAACTCATAGTTTTCAGTATCTGTTGTCGGTGCAGGACGCTGACGATAATCCATCGAATCTTTACGAAGCGGATAGAGATCATCGGGCCAGTCATCAGGAAGGACAAGACGACGTGCATCGGGGATTCCCACAGGGGTTAATCCATACATATCTCGTATTTCACGCTCACCCCAAACTGCGGCAGGAACAAGAGGCGTGACTGAGGGAAACTCAGCACTGATGGGATTAACAAGTGCCTTAACAACGACCCAGCATTTTTCACCCTCTTCCATCGAGAGCGCATAATAGATTGCAAAATTACCATTGAGTGATCGCTCATCATTTCCGAACAATACAGGTAACCAACCGCCTAAATCGTAGTAAAGATACGCGACAACTTGAGGGAGACTCCCTAACTCAACCGTAATCGTGAGCTGATTATAGGTCTGTCTCTCTTCATCTAATACGGCATGGGGAAAACGCGCTCTCACACGATCAATATAAGTTTTTCCTAAATTCGCTTTATCTGTCACTGTGATTTCTCCTGCTGCTGTACCTTTAACGATAAAATACCACCATTAATTGCGGGGAGTGAAGCAGAATTAACGGTATTTTTTTGATTTAAAACAATCTCTGTTGCTTGAGTGAAAAGTGTGGAGACCGATTTTGGAATACAGGTTCCCATAATCAACA
>CAZBKP010000202.1:0-2993 GCA_964492525.1 uncultured Cardiobacteriales bacterium | reverse complement strand
TAGGCTTTAAAATTATTCGTAAGAAAGAACTTGGCAGATTGCATTTAAAAGCACTATCACTAATGACTTTTTCAGGATGGGTTGCTGTTGAGGCAGGCTGGTACGTTACAGAGGTGGGTCGTCAACCATGGATTGTCTATAATCTAATAAGAACACAAGATGTTGTTGCAGGTCACTCGACTGGGACAATGTGGACATCATTTATCATGTACATGGCCGTTTATGTATTCCTATTTATTAGTTATCTTGCACTTGTTTACTTCATAGCAAATAAGAGCAATTCTAATAAATCAGCACAAAACGCATAAGGAGGAGATAAAATGAGTTTTTTAACGATGGATGTTTTATCTGTAATTTATATGGTACTTATGGGAGTCGCATTATTTGTATATGTGATTCTTGATGGATTTGATCTGGGCGTTGGAATGCTATTTCCTTTTGGAAAAGATCGTGCTCAACGTGATGAAATGATCGCTACTGTTGATCCATTTTGGGATGCTAATGAAACTTGGTTGGTGCTGATTATCGGGGTTATATTTATCGGTTTCCCAGCAGCTTACGGATTAATCCTTACGTCTGTTTATATGTTCGTAGTTTTAATGCTTATCGGACTTATCTTCCGTGGTGCTGCATTTGATTTCCGTGCGAAAGCTGCTACCGAAATATCTCGAAATCGTTGGGATAAAGTATTTGCATTTGGATCATATCTTGCTTCGTTCTCTCAAGGAACAATGATTGGGTTTTATGTAACAGGTTTAGAAGAATCGACTGCTGCTTGGATTTTTGCAATTTTTGTAGGAATTGTTGTATGTATTGGCTATACATTAATTGGTTCGACTTGGATCTTATTTAAATCAGAGAAAGAATTACGTTCTCGTGCTCTTATTTGGATCAAGAAAACGGCAATTCTTTCAATCGCGTTACTGATCTTAATTTGCATTGCTTCTCCTATTGTTGTTCCTGAAATTGCTGAAAAGTGGTCTAGCACGCTTAGCATCATTGTTCTTGCTGTTTTACTTGTTGCTGCTTTACTTTTTGCAGGAATTTTATTCAAGACTCTTCCTAAAATTAAAGAATCAGGTAGCCACTCTAAAGATTGGGTTCCATATGTATGTGTAGTTGCAATCATTGCCTTTGCCATCATTGCACTTATGTATACTTTATTCCCATGGGTTGTTTTAGGGCAAATGAAAATTTGGGATGTCGCGAATGCACAAAACTCACTTATTTTTGTACTTGTAGGTGCGTTACTTATGCTCCCAATTATCCTTGGTTATACTTTCTATGTTCACTTTTTGTTCCGTGGAAAAACACTTCCAACAGATCATTATTAATATATAATAGACTAATCAAGTAAAAAAAATCCCTAGATTTAAATCTAGGGATTTTTTATTTATTCTATTTCAAGATTTAATTACTCAGTCCATTAATTTTCCCATCTCTTAACCACTCTGCAACCTCTTTAGCATAATAAGTCACAATCATATCCGCGCCTGCTCTTTTAAAACCAATCAAAGTCTCTTTTACAACAGCAATTTCATTTAATGCCCCCGCTTGTGAAGCAAATTTGATTGCTGCATATTCCCCGCCTACTTGATAGCTCGCTAAAGGTAAATTTGTTTGCATCCTTAATTTCGTCAACAAATCCAGATACGGTGTCCCTGGTTTTACCATTAATATATCCGCTCCTTCCACTTCATCAAGCTCGGCCTCAATCATGGATTGCCTTCCATTTGCATAATCAGCTTGATAAGCATTGCGATTACCTTTCAGTTCAGAGCTAACAGCTTCTCGAAATGGACCATAAAATGATGAAGAAAATTTGATTGCATGTGCAAGGATTCCAACATGAGTATAACCTGCATCATCTAAAGCATCCCTAATAGCAGCAACTTGCCCATCCATCATCGCTGATGGTGCTAAAATATCAGCACCTGCCCTTGCAGCGGCAACTGCTTGTTTTCCTAAATTATCAATAGTTGCATCATTATCGACGTTATGATCACATATTACGCCACAGTGACCATGATCAGTATATTCACAAAAACAAATATCAGGGATAATAACCATTTCAGGAGCGGCTTCTCGAATTGCTCGAATCATTCTAGTCAATAGCCCATTATCATCCCATGTATCACTTCCTATACTATCTTTCTTATGAGAAATTCCAAAAGGCATAATATACCGAATTCCTAGTTCCCACACTTTTTGGACTTCATCTTTGAGAGAATGTTCTGGGTAGCGAAATATCCCTGGGAGCATTTTCAAAGGAACAGCGCTATCTATATTTTCTTCTATAAAAATGGGATATATTAAATCATTCAAAGAAAATGTATTTTCTTGTACCAAACGACGAATGGCCTCATTCCGTCTCATACGACGAGGCCGGTATAGTGGTTTCTCAAACATAAACTCTCCTAATCCTATTGGTTTTGTGCTTTATTACGTAACACATGATCTAATAAGGTAATTGCCATCATTGCCTCTGCAATTGGCGTTGCGCGAATCCCTACACATGGATCATGTCTTCCTGTGGTAATGACATCTGCATCATTCCCATTAGTATCAATACTTCTACCTATTAATCGTAAACTTGGTGTCGGTTTTAATGCAATATGAGCAATAATATCTTGCCCTGATGAAATTCCACCTAGAATCCCACCCGCATGATTGGATAAGAAACCTTCATCTTTTCTAATTTCATCACGAAACTGTGTTCCCTTCATAGCAACACATGCAAAACCATCTCCAATTTCAACACCTTTAACAGCATTAATGCTCATTAAAGCGTGTGCTAACTCAGCATCTAATTTATCAAACACAGGTTCGCCAAGACCAACAGGAACATTCTTTGCTATCACAGTCACTTTTGCACCAATCGAATCACCAGATTTACGAAGCTGATCCATATACTGTTCTAGTACTGGAATATCCCCCTCACAAGGCCAAAAAAAAGGATTTGATTCAATTGCACTTTTATCAAATGCTGAAGG
>CAZBKP010000201.1:0-3002 GCA_964492525.1 uncultured Cardiobacteriales bacterium | reverse complement strand
CCTCGTGATTTTTCTTAAATTCGGTGGCAATATCTTCCATCGGTTTTTTTAATCCAGCCCCCGAATAGATAAAAAGGGAGGGCTTTTCTGCAAAGGCGCTCATAAAAAGGCTCATTATGACAATCATAAAACAGACTATTCTTTTGCTTAAATTCATAGCTTTACCTCTATATTTTGGTGGAAATAACACGTTATAAATTATATTACATATCGTTATTTAAGATCATAATTTTTTGTCAAAAAACTGTAATGTTTCCGTCACACGCCCGAGATATTCGACCTATAAAATAATAAACACCGTTAAATAAACTATAGGTTCATCATGCATATTTTTAAAAAATCAGTAATGTCTCTTGCAACCCCTCTACTTTTATCTTCCCTTGCACATGCCTTTGTGATTGAAGATACCGAAACTGTAAAATTACATCTATATGGGGAGATGAGTGTTTTTAGTCAACTAACATCTGAAGATAACAAAGTAACTCCTAAAGGAAGTTTTAGTGAATTTAAATATGGTTTTAGAGGAAACTTTAAAGTTAGTGAAATACTTTCAATCTATGTCCGAAACGAATGGAAACATATAGAACCTGATGATACTTATGATCACCGATATATTTATCTTGGTTTTGATTTTAAGCCTTATCATTTTAAGTTTGATTATGGGCGTAATAGTGGCGTTGTTAAACTCTTTTCTGGGTATACGGATCAATTTGCAACCTTCGGGGGAGATACAGCAGGAAGTACTTATCGTGGAAAATATGTTTTAAACCGCAGAACTTCAAAACTTTTTACATTTTATACAAATGATTTTTTTGGATTGATAAAAGGAGCTCATATTGTTTTACAGTATGCAGGAAAAAGCAAAGAAACATTAAATACCAATGCATATGGGATTAAAATAGATTATAAAATCCCTAATACAGATTTTACAATGGGTACGGTCTATAGCAAACTTGAAGGCAATAAAGCAAAAACTTGGGGAATTGCAGGAAATTATCAAAAAAATGATTGGTACTTAGGTGCCTTATATATTAGAGGTAAGCAAAAAAATGATCCTTCAACTTATCAAGGGATGGAATTTGTAATAAAGAAAAAATTTGAGTTAGCTCCGATTCAAGTTGAACCTTCAATCGGATATATTCGCCATAAAACAAAACAAGTTGGACTTTCTGCACATTATCTCTCTGTGGGATCTAATATTTATTTAATCAAAAATCTTAAAGTCTCTGTGGGTGCAAAAATTAATTTACTCAAAAATAGTAGACCCAAAAGAGATAATGCAAATACATATTACCTAGGATTTGTATATAATTTCTAAAATCCACAATGTAGTGATCCTAGAATATTTATAGCATTATTTAGGGTATGATAGGATAACGCGACGATGTAATTTGCTATAGGAATCCTCAACAATGAAGAAAACAAAGATTGTTTGTACAATCGGCCCTAAAACAGAGTCAGAATCTGTACTCAGTGCCTTAATCAATTCGGGAATGAACGTGATGCGTTTAAATTTCTCACACGGAAATTATGAAGAACATGGCACTCGAATTAAAAATTTGAGAAATGCAGCTCATAAATTAAACAGAGATGTTGCAATTTTATTAGATACTAAAGGCCCTGAAATTCGTACAATAAAATTAGAGAATGGGAAAGATGTCTCTCTAAAAGCAGGGCAAAATTTTATTTTAACGACAGACCCAGCTGTAGTGGGTAATCATGAAAAAGTTGCAGTCACCTACCCTAATCTAACGAAAGATCTTAATGTTGGAAACAGAATTCTCATTGATGATGGCCTATTAGAGCTCAAAGTAGATAAGATCACCAATCAAGAAATTTATTGCACAGTCTTAAATGATGGGGATTTAGGAGAAAATAAAGGTGTTAATCTCCCTGGAATCTCTGTTGGACTTCCTGCACTTTCAGAAAAAGATAAAAATGATCTTAAATTTGGGTGTGAACAAAAGCTGGATTTTGTAGCTGCTTCATTTATCAGAAAGCAATCTGATGTATTAGAAATTCGGGAATTTTTAAAACAGCATGGTGGTGAAGAAATTAGAATCATCTCCAAAATCGAAAACCAAGAAGGGTTAAATAACTTCGATGAGATTTTAGAAGTCTCTGATGGAATCATGGTTGCTCGAGGTGATCTAGGGGTTGAGATCCCCGTTGAAGAAGTCATTTTTGCGCAAAAAATGATGATTCAAAAATGTGTAGATGCTCGTAAAATAGTCATTACAGCTACTCAAATGCTAGATTCTATGATTAAAAATCCTCGCCCAACACGTGCAGAAGCGGGCGATGTTGCTAATGCAATTTTAGATGGAACGGATGCAGTCATGTTATCAGGCGAAACTGCAAAGGGAAATCACCCTATTGAGGCAGTTAAAATCATGGCTCAAATTTGTGAACGTACAGACAAAATGGTTCCAGCTCGTATCTACAACCAACAGCCTGGTGTTCGTCTTCGTGTCACGGAAGCAGTGTGCTTAGGTGCCGTTGAGATTTCTGAGAAATTAGATGTTAAATTGATTGTTGTTGCAACATACGGTGGTAAAACGGCAAAATCAGTTCGTAAATATTTTCCAACAGCACATATTCTCGCATTAACGACCCTTCCTGAAACAGCGAGACAAATGGCTCTTATCCGTGGAGTTACGGCAAAAGTTGTACCAGAAATAAACTCAACAGATGATTTTTATCGTATCGGTAAAGATGCCGCACTTGCTACAGGTATCGTCGAAAAAGGCGAAGCAATTGTAATGGTTTCAGGAGCTCTTGTCCCAAGTGGCACAACAAATACTTCTTCTGTTCATATTCTATAAAATCTTAAAATTTAAAAAGGCTTCCATATTGAAGCCTTTTTGTAAAGAATAAAATTTTTCTTGCAAAATCTCTTAGATTAAAAAAATAATATCCAACCTCCTCATCTAATCTCAAAAGTTTTCCCCAAAGAAAAAGCCCTTGCATTTAGCAAGGGCTTCCAATAAGACCCCGGAGAT
>CAZBKP010000200.1:0-3021 GCA_964492525.1 uncultured Cardiobacteriales bacterium | reverse complement strand
GGCCCAAGCCCGGATACTAATACTTTTCGATCTATTGGTGCATTGGGGAGAAAGCCCTCTTGCTTTAAGGGATTCCAACGTGTTAAAAGATCATAAATCTCAACCCCCCAAGGAAGTTCGAGTGTATTGGTAAGGACATTGGTTTCAATTTGAGGAATATTGACAGGCGTCTGTTTCTGATAAATACACGCTTTCATACAATCATTACAGATTCGATGCCCAGTCGCAGGGACCATCGGATTTTCAATCATAATCATGGCTAAAGCACCGATGATATGCCCGCTTTTTTTAAGGGTAATCATCTCCGAGATTTTTTCTTCTAAAGGACATCCCGTTTGTGTATTACCAAATACATCTTTCTTAAAGCCAAGTTCGGGATTCCCTTTTTTGACAGGAAAACCTTTACTACAAAAATCGCCCTCATGGTCATGGCAATATTTACAGTAGTCAACTTCGCTTGAAACTTGCAAATTGCTCATTCGTGTATCTGTAAGATGAAAGCCATCTCGACACCGTTTTTCCCCTGCACCTATTTTTACAGGAATTCCGTGGAATACTTGCTCCTCGTAATTCACAAGCATTTGAGTATCCACTCTTTCGGGAAGAATAAATGTCACCCAATCCTTTGTGAAGGATTTACCTTCTTCACTATTAAGCGCAAGGACTGCCCATTCAATCACCTCTTTTTCTGCCTCTGAGCCTACTTCTAGTTCTGTCGCATAATGGACCAGTTGTTCTTGAAATGTATTGAAGGGTTGATGACTTACTTTTGAGATAAGGACTTGTGTGAGCTCTTCAAAAGAATGTGTAATTTCTTGCTTATAACGTTTCGCACCTCGCTGAACAAAGCGATCCTTAAATCGCATCAATACCTCTTCTTTCTCGGCTTCTTTTATATAAATATCACTCTCTTTTTCGATCTCTAATAAATGAGAGATAAAGATATTCAGCAATTTTGCGAGCTGGATTTGAAGTTCAGAAGCTTCAGTAGGCGTCAATACCACTTCTTTTTGTCGCCACTTTAAGAGTGATTGACGAGTTTCTTCAGGTAATCTCGATACAAAAAGCGCATCTAAATTCACAAGCCCTTCTCGAGTTTGAAGTGCATTAAACGATAGATTATTGGCTTTTAAACGATCATCAAAAGATTTCATGCGATTCCCTTAGCGCTATTAACAGAAAGCGAATATTGTAACGGATTTTAAGGCAATAAAAATGGGATTCTGCACGAATACAGAATCCCATTTGAATAAAATATAAAAAAATTAAGCTGTGATAGATGCTAAACGTGTTTTAAATTTTTGACCAATTCTAAAAGTAACAACACGACGTGCAGAAACAGGAATTTCTTCTCCTGTTTTTGGATTACGTCCTGGACGCTCTTTTTTATCACGAAGTTCAAAACTACCAAATCCAGATAGCTTTACAGATTCACCCGTTGATAATGCATGACGAATCTCTTCAAAAAAATCTTCTACAAATTGCTTTGCATCTTCACGCTGTGCATGATTAAAATCATGGTATAAATGCTCTACGATATCAGCTTTTGTTAAAGTTGACATATTTTCATCCTCTCTAATGTTATTGACGTAAATGTATATCAGACTGTCTAAGACGGTCTAGTATTGTACTAAGTATAGTATCTATTTCCTCATCTTTGATATTACCTTGCTCATTTTGGAAAATAAGGCTAAAACTCATGCTTTTTTCCATATTTTCTTCTTTATTCTGATAATAGATATCAAATAATTCTACTTTTTGAAGATAATCTCCGCGACATTCTAGCATCATCCTTCTAATTTCCGCAACTGTATGAGAGTCAGGGACAACTAATGTTAAATCTCTTCTTGCACTTGGATACTTTGCTAACTCTTTAAAGATATTAGGTTCTGCGTTAGAAATACCTTCAAGAGCAAGTTCAAATACAAAAATTTCCTGAGAGAGATCACACGATTTAAGGACAGTTGGGTGTAGTTTACCGATATAGCCAACAGAAGTACCATTAATTAAAATTTCAGCACTTTGTCCTGGATGCAAAATATCTATATTTTTTGCTATAAACTCTATTTTCTTTCCACGTTGTGCAACAGATAACATTGCCTCAACATCGCCTTTTATATCAAAAAAGTCAATTTTTCGTGACTTTTCACCCCATTGTTCTTGGTAAAGATCGCCACAAACAACACCTGCAATATAGGGCTTCTGAATCAAATTAGAAAGCGTTCCCTTAAACGTCAGTCCTGACTCAAAAAAGCGAACACGTTTTTGTTGACGCTTTTGATTATAATCGAGAGCTGCAATGAGTCCTGGTAAAAGCGTTGTTCTCATTACAGAAAGATCTGCTGAAATAGGATTTTTAAGAGGAATCGGCGATGCCTCTTTATCCAAAATTGCTTGCCACTCTGGACGAACAAAACTCATTGTAATTGCTTCTGAATATCCACGATTAATTAAGGCTGATTTAAACTGATTTAATGGAATTTTAAATTCAGAACACGGCGTCATTACAGATATTTGATTCTTAAATTTTGCAGGAACATTATCATAACCATCAATTCTTACGACCTCTTCAATCAAATCAGATTCAATTTCAAGATCAAATCGGTATGTATGAGGTTGTATTGTGATAGCTTGGTCATCACTTGATAAAATATCTCCAAGTGCTCCTATAATCTGATCAACCTTAGATTTAGGATATGACTGCCCGATCAATTTTGTAATCCGATCATAATGCAATTTAATAGGTGAACGAACAGGAAGATAATCAATACATTCAGTAGAAATCACATCACTCACTTCTGCATTTGCAAATTCTATTAAAAGTGTTGTTGCATACTCTAAAGCAAGCTGCGGCAAATTAAAATCAACGCCTCTCTCAAAACGGTGCGATGCATCGGTATGAAGTCCATATTCACGCGCACGCCCTGCGATCGCGATGGGATCAAACCATGCTGCTTCTAAAAATATGCGCGTCGTCTTGTCATCACAGGCACTATTTTTGCCTCCCATAATCCCCGCAAG
>CAZBKP010000199.1:0-3033 GCA_964492525.1 uncultured Cardiobacteriales bacterium | reverse complement strand
TGTGCATCATAAATAACGCGAAAGGATCCTTACAGTAAGGTTGCTCCTCAATATCGACTTTAAATGTGTTCATATACTCCGCTCCCAAAATTTAGAGATAAAAAAACCCGCCACTAAGGGCGGGTCAGAAAATGAATGTTTATTTATAACAGACACAAAAGGACGCACACCCTAAAGCGTGAGCGCCACCAAGCCATTGCATTTGTAATTAATAAACTCATTTAGAATTCCAATTAAAATATTTCGAATTGCTTTTAGTTAATAACGAATCACTTTTTCTGTCAAGAAAATAAATAAAAATGCTCTAAATAAGTACCACAATTAGAGGGGTCGTCAGCGCTGATAGCATTGTTGTGAGTAAAATACTAGATGCGACGACATCCTCTATCACTTTAAACTTAAGCGCCATGAGATAGACATTCATTCCCATCGCGATTGAGCCCAGAATTACAATCGCTTTTGTCTCAAACTCAGGGAGCCCTAAAAGCCTTGCCATGATCCAAATAAGTAGGGGATGAAGTATTAATTTACTCGCTGTTAAATTAAGCGTTACTTTCAAATTTGCTTTTACTCGATATCTTGCAAGCCCCATTCCTAGCACCAAAAGTGATAACGGAGAAACAATTTTAGAAACTAAGTTAATCCCAGAATCCATAACTGCAGGAATGGGTAATTCTGTTTCACTCACAATAAGACCAATGATAATCCCTAGAATAATTGGATTTTTTAGAACTCCTTTAAACGTTGAAAAGATCCCCTTAGCAGAGAATGAACCATGCTCTGCCCACTCGATCGTAAACGAGACTAAACTCCACAATAACATTGTATTCACACTGATAATGAGTGCTGAAACTGCGATTGCGGACTTCCCCATAAAAAGCATAATAATAGGAATGCCAATCATGACATTATTAGAAAAAATCCCCCCAATTCCATATACTGCCCCCTCTTTGGAAGTGAGTTTTAACACGTATTTAGCATATATAAGCCCGAGGACGAATAGAATTAGAGATCCACCAAAATAGGCGATAATAAGACGGTGATCCATTTTGGGTTGTGAATGAAATTTACTCATTACTCCAAACAACATTACTGGCATTGCAATATTGAACAAAAATTTAGTAAGCAATGTAGTTAAAGAAGTGGGTAGCTTAAATCCTTTTACAAGGAGGAATCCAACCGCAATCAAAGAGAAAAAAGGAAGTAACGCATAGACTTGATGAATAAAAGTTTGCAAGAAGGAGAGCATATCTTTCCTAAATAGAAATAGGTAAAAGTGAAAATTATCACTATAGGATGATCATACTTTCTTTTAGTTTATCTTTTCAATAAGAAATATAGAAATGCCTAACATTTACTAACATATAGTTCAAACGAGAGAAACCATCTGACAACTTCATCGTGTATGCCCAAACAATTTCAAACAGACCTGCTAAAAAAGAATTACCCATGCCATATGGGACTCCTTTATATTAAATAGTATTAGGCCGTCCTAAAAATGAATGCCGAATGGCACTGGGGCCGTCCCCAGCAAGAGATATTATAGCTTAATTCATTACTGATTCAATAGGTTAGATATTTTTCACATTACACTATATTGATCTTTTTTATACTGTTTAAACTGATCACTGAGGTACTCAATAGATAAAGGGGCTAATTCAGATTTAGGGATAATAAAATAACGCTCTTCTTGAATCTCTATAAAAAAAGCCTCTTTCGTTTGAATGATTTTTCCTAAAGCCTCCCAAGAGATTTTTGACTCATCTCCTCGACTATTCTTAATCACCATTCCCCTTTCATCTAATTCAATTTCTTGAGGCAAGAAAATAGATTGATTTAAGGGTTTCTTAACCCATCTTTTTAAATGCAGTTTTGGGGTGTCAAGCGCATTATGGAAACTTGCGATTGCAACAAGAAAAAGTCCACCAGTTATAATGAACTTACTAGGATTCCTAACCCAAAAATTCCAATTTTCAGTTGAGAAAATACTAAAGCACTTTAAGGATTCAGAATAAATTGAAGCAAAGCCTGATATAAAAAAACATACTCCCGCTATTAAAAAAATTATAACTACTTTTTTTCCTCTTTTAGAAAGCTTTCGAAATGCAAAGGTCTGTAACTCTATACAATGCTCTTTCGTCAGTTGATATTGGATTTTCAAGACATATTCCCTATAAACTCATTAATTTAAAAATAATAGATCAAACCCGATTGAAAATACAGCGATATCGGCAAAAACATGGCAAATATAGGCAGGGATAATCGTTTTATAATGCGCATACAGCCACGACCACATTACGCTTCCGATAAATACGCCTAGTGATGCTAAAACATTCTGCCACCAAGGGACGTAAGCAGCTAAGGCAAGCGTATGGTGAATCGTAAAAAAAAGTGCAACCATCGCAATTGCAATAGGTTTTCTCCAGACTTTTTCAGCTTGCTGATAAAAGAAAAAGCGAAATACATACTCTTCTAGCGCAGAGTTAATAAACGTCCAATAGGCACTCAATAAAAGATATATTCCTACACTTGTCAGCCCTACCGCACTTAACTTTGTATGAAAGTTTTCAAGATCAATATGCCCGCGTGCAAAGAAGTAATACGATCCCCAAATCACACAAAATACCGCAACGCCTAATAAAGTTCCTTGTAAAAGTCCTCTCGTTGCCCATTTAAACCCTGTGATTTTTTGCCGCTCAACGAGCCATAACCAAAGAAGAGGGCCGATAAACAACCAAAATTTAGCAAAAACCCAAGCATAAACACCTAATGTTGATTGCCCTAAGTGTAGAGAAAGCAATACGCCAATACTCGGTGCGGGCACAAATAAACAGAGTGCAAGAATCGCCTTTTGACGCATCGTCATGATTAATCCTCCACCGCAAAAACATCACGCTTACGGATATGGTAGAAAAGCCCTCCAATACCGCAACAGAAGATCACACCAAAGGTGATCATCAGCGTAATAACACTGATTACCTTTAGGCTTACTAAAAAGCCAAAGAGCAAACTCGTGCTGAGAATCACAAGATT
>CAZBKP010000198.1:0-3046 GCA_964492525.1 uncultured Cardiobacteriales bacterium | reverse complement strand
AGAAGATGGCATTGGAGTTATTCAAGCCGTTTATCTTCTCAAAATTAATCTCACGTGGAATTGCTCTTAAGATCAAAGCCGCTAAAAAATTAGTTGAAAAAGAAGCACCAGAAGTTTGGGACGTTTTAGAAGAGGTCATCAAAGAGCATCCTGTTCTTTTAAACCGTGCGCCTACACTTCATAGATTAGGGATTCAAGCATTTGAACCTATTTTGATTGAAGGTAAAGCAATTCAATTACATCCATTAGTGTGTACTGCATTTAACGCCGACTTCGATGGTGACCAAATGGCGGTTCACGTACCGTTATCTATCGAAGCACAATTAGAAGCACGTGCATTAATGATGTCTTCAAACAACATCCTCTCTCCTGCAAATGGTGAGCCTATTATTGTTCCTTCTCAGGACGTTGTTCTTGGTCTTTACTACATGACAAGAGAGCGTGCTCGCGAGAAAGGTGAGGGGATGGTATTTGCAGATGTTGCCGAGGTGCATCGTGCGTATTTGACACATGCTGTTGGCGTTCATGCAAATATTAAAGTGCGTCTTCCTGCATATATGTTTGAGGATGCGAAAGAG
This sequence comes from uncultured Cardiobacteriales bacterium, assembly GCA_964492525.1. Lineage (GTDB taxonomy): Bacteria > Pseudomonadota > Gammaproteobacteria > Cardiobacteriales > Wohlfahrtiimonadaceae > Wohlfahrtiimonas. The sequence goes on along the minus strand of CAZBKP010000198.1, from coordinate 2,468 downwards.
AATGAAAAAACACGCTTAGTTGAAACAACGGTTGGACGTGTTTTACTTTCAGAAATCCTTCCCAAAGGACTTCCATTTGCAGAAATTGATCGCACCTTATCTAAAAAAGCGATCTCTAACTTGATCAATCAATGTTATCGTCGTTTAGGATTAAAAGATACCGTAATTTTTGCAGATCGCTTGATGTACACAGGTTTCTATTATGCGATGCGTTCTGGTTCTTCTGTGGGTTATGAAGATATGGTAATCCCTGCCGAGAAAGAAGGTATTATCAAGGCGGCAGAAGCTCAAGTGAAGGAAGTTCAAGAGCAATATGCACAGGGACTTGTCACAAACGGTGAGCGTTATAACAAGGTTATTGATATTTGGTCACGTACAAATGAAGAAGTTGCCAAAACGATGATGAAGAACTTAAGTAAAGATACTTATGTTGATGAAAAGGGTAACGAGATACAAGAAGACTCCTTTAACTCCATCTATATGATGGCAGACTCAGGGGCGCGTGGTAGTGCGGCACAGATTCGTCAGCTGGCAGGGATGCGTGGACTGATGGCAAAACCTGACGGCTCAATCATTGAAACGCCTATCACTGCAAACTTTAGAGAAGGGTTGAGCGTTTTACAATACTTCGTATCGACGCATGGTGCGCGTAAAGGTCTTGCGGATACGGCACTGAAAACAGCGAACTCAGGTTATTTGACACGACGCCTTGTGGATGTTGCTCAGGATCTCGTTGTCATCGATGAAGATTGTGGGACAACAGATGGTCTATTGATGACGCCCACTGTTGAAGGTGGCGATGTTATCGAAAGATTAAGTCAGCGCGTATTAGGACTTGTGACGGCTGAAGATATCTACGTTCCTGGTAGTGATGAGGTTCTTTTCAAAGCAGGAACATTAATTGATGAAGCTGCTGCAGAACTTCTTGATGAGAAGGGTGTGGATGAGATGCTTGTTCGCTCCGCAATCACGTGTAAAAATCGTTATGGATTATGTGCAAAATGTTATGGGCGTGATTTAGGTCGTGGCCATATTGTAAATCCTGGTGAATCCGTAGGTGTTATCGCCGCTCAATCCATTGGTGAGCCCGGAACACAGTTAACGATGCGTACTTTCCATATTGGTGGTACAGCATCTAAAGCGGCTGCAATTTCAAGTGTACAGGTAAAAACAAAAGGTACCTTGAAGCTTGTTAAAATGAAGACCGTTAAAAACAAGGATAATAAATTAGTTTCAACGTCTCGTTCAGGCGAAATTATTATCTCGGATGATTTTGGTCGTAATCGTGAGCGATATAAAGTCCCTTATGGTGCAGTGCTTTCTGTATTAGAGGGAGATGAAGTTAATGTGGGGGATGTGGTTGCAACGTGGGATCCTCATACCTATCCTGTGGTTGTTGAAGTATCGGGTTATGTTAAGTTCGAAGACTTTGATGAAGGAATCAATGTTCAGAAGCAAACGGATGAAATAACTGGATTAACGCATCTTATCGTTTTAGATTCAAAACAGCGCGGTGCATCAGGAAAAGAAAAACGTCCTGCTGTTCATATCGTAGATAAGAATGGCGAAGCATTGACATTGCCAGGATCAGATATTGCTGCAATCTATACGCTTCCTGTGGGTGCGATTGTTAACCTATCAGATAATGCAGAAGTTTCGGTGGGTGATGTACTTGCACGTATTCCGCAAGAGTCTTCTAAAACTCGTGATATTACGGGTGGTCTTCCTCGCGTTGCGGATCTATTTGAAGCACGTCGTCCGAAAGAGTCTGCAATTCTTGCAGAAATCTCAGGAATTGTTTCATTTGGTAAGGAGACTAAAGGGAAGCAACGTCTAATTATTACCGATCGTGATGGTACAACTTACGAGGAGTTGATCCCTAAATGGAGACATATCAATGTATTTGAGGGTGAAACGGTTGAAAAAGGTGAAATTATCGTTGATGGTGAGTTAAATGCACACGATATCTTAAGATTGTTGGGTGTTAAAGAGCTTGCAGCCTATCTTGTCAAAGAGATTCAGGATGTTTATCGCCTCCAAGGGGTTAAAATCTCTGATAAACATATTGAAGTCATCATTCGTCAAATGCTTCGTAAAGTTGAGATCATTGAACCAAATGATACTGATTTTATAAAGGGTGAGCAGGTTGAGCGTACTCTTCTTCTTGAAGAGAATGATCGTTTAGCTGCTGAGGGTAAAGTTCCTGCGACATTTAACCCTATTTTATTAGGTATTACCAAGGCCTCATTAGCAACGGAAAGTTTTATTTCTGCTGCATCGTTCCAGGAAACCACACGTGTCCTAACAGAAGCATCGGTTAGAGGTCTACGTGATGAACTGAGAGGACTTAAAGAGAATGTTATCGTTGGACGTTTAATTCCCTCAGGTACAGGTCTTGCATATCACCAAGAACGAAGAGAAGTAAAGCAGGATGGAGAAACAATTGAGTTAAATCTTGCTCAAGAGTA
>CAZBKP010000197.1:0-3066 GCA_964492525.1 uncultured Cardiobacteriales bacterium | reverse complement strand
AGTAGGAGATCGTTATGAAAAAGAATTTAGCATTTGTATTCCCAGGTCAAGGCTCACAAGCTGAAAGAATGCTGAATGGTTTAGAGACAAACCCAATTGTCTCAGTAGTGCTCGAAGAAGCGAATGACGCAGTTGGATATGATCTGAGCAGTATTATTTTAAAGGGAACAAAAGAAGAGTTAGGTAAAACAGCCATTACTCAGCCTGCAATTTTGACTGTGAGTACAGCATTATGGCGTTTATGGTGCAGTGAAACAGAGATTAGACCCGCTTATGTCGCAGGGCATAGTCTTGGTGAGTATTCTGCTCTTGTTGCGGCCGAGGTTCTATCTTTTAAAGATGCGGTTCAATTAGTCTCAAAACGTGCGACCTATATGCAAGAGGCTGTTGCAGAGGGTGTGGGTTCTATGGCAGCGATACTTGGGTTGGAAGATGAGATCGTGATTGCATTATGTGAAGAAGCTGCGCAAGGAGAGATTGTTTCGGCAGTGAATTTTAATTCTCCAGGGCAAGTTGTCATTGCAGGTGAGAAAAATGCAGTAGAAAGAGCATCTATATTAGCGAAAGAGAAAGGGGCTAAAAAAGTGATGCCGCTTTCAGTCTCTGTTCCCTCTCATTGTATGCTTATGAAACCTGCTGCAGATCGTCTTGCTCAAGAAATGGCATCGGTAGTATTTAATACCCCTACAATTTCTATTTTGCATAATGTGGATGTAACTACTCATCGCTCATCGGATGAAATCCGTTCCGCGCTTACGAAGCAGTTGTATCAGCCCGTAAGATGGACAGAAACAATTCAATTTTTATTAAAAAATGGAGTTGACCACGTTGTTGAATGTGGTCCTAGTAAAGTTTTATCGGGTTTAAATAAGCGAATTGATAAAACGGTTACATCATACAATATTGATGATTTTGATCATCTTCATGAGGTTTTAAACGCGATTGAAACAGTTTAATCTGAGCTCTTTTTTATTAGGGGCATCTTCCTTTGCCTTTATTATCACATTTTTCTTTATTGGAAGAGATTTGATATTGGCAACAAAGGTACTTTTTTGTGCCACTCTTCTTTCTGCATTTATTTCTGCAGTATTTTGGAAGACGACTAAAGCCAAAGATTGGATGATCATTGGTGCTACACTTATTTTTTCAGGATTAACGCTATATTTTAATAATGAAAATTTTATAAAATGGCGCCCGACAGTTATTAATTTTGTATTAGCAATAGGGTTGTTCGTTCTTTATTTCTTAAAAAAGAAACCATTTAAGCATTTGTTTAGTGTGTTAGAACTTAATCTACCTGATAAAACATGGCTTCTTGTCAATGTCATTTGGGCAAGTTATCTTTTATTGAGCGCAGCAATCAACGCATTGTTGGTTCTGTTAGAAGTTTCCGATGATCTTTGGATGAATTATAAAACGTTTGTAAATCCTATATTGACATTTATATTTATGATAGGATTGTTCGGGTATTTATACAAAAAGAGTAAAACGATAGAAGCAGTAGATGAATCAGATAAGAATTGAAGCAATCGAGCATATTTTGGTTGAAACATTTCAACCGACGGCTCTTGAAATTATTGATGATAGTCATCATCATGTAGGGCATGTGGGTGCTCAAAAAGGTGGCGGGCATTTTACAGTGAAGATATGTTCAAGTAAATTTGAGGGTATCCCTTTAGTTAAGCGACATCAAATGATTTATCGTGCTTTATCAAATATGATGGAAAAAGATATTCATGCATTAAGCATTCGTGCTACAACACAAGAAGAAGGAGTTTAAAATGAAAAAAACGGTTTTAAGTACATTGGTATTGATGGGATCACTCTCATTTTTTAATGCAGGATTTGCTCAAGCTGAGAAGCCAACGGGTGTTGTAATCCCTGATCCTGTTGCAGTTATTGACGGTAAACCGCTTTCAAAAGAGGCGTTTGAGCAAGTAATTGGACCTCTTGTTCGTAATGATTTTAGTTTAATTCAAACAGCGGATCAGTTAAATCGCCTTGTTGATGAATATGCATTGCAAGAGAAATTAGCTAGCAAAGCACGTGCTGAAAAGTTAGATGAGACAAAGGATTTTAAACAGTCTCTTAAGCAGATCGAAAGCTCTCTTCTAGCTCAAACTTGGTTAAAGAAAATAGTGGATGATATCAAAATTTCTGACGAAGATATTAAGGCAGAATATGATAAGCAGATGAAAGCTGTAGATAAGCAAGAGTATAAGGCAGCTCATATTCTTGTTAAGACTGAAAAAGAAGCACAAGATATTATCAATAAATTAAATGATAAGAAAAAACCTTTAGATTTTGCAGCAGCAGCTAAACAATACTCTCAAGATCCTGGTTCAAAAGAGAATGGCGGTGACTTGGGTTGGTTTAGACCTCAAATGATGGTTAAGGAGTTTTCTGACGCTGTAGTATCAATGAAAGGCGGAGATGTTTCTTCTAAGCCTGTTAAGAGTTCATTTGGTTATCATATCATCAAGTTAGAAGAAGTTCGTGCGACGCCAATTGCTTCTTTAGAAGACTCAAAAGCACGTATCAAAGATTCTTTAGTTGAACAAAAAGTTCGTGATAAAATCGAAGAGATTCAGAAAGGAATTAAAGTAGAATATAAAGCAAAATAATCAAACGCTTTATCTAATTTTACAAAATTAAATGCCTGAATCGTTTTTTGATTCAGGCATTTTTACATTAGCTAGCTAGCGGAGTGCATGTGTTTTTAAATTTTATCTATGATTACTTGGGCTTTTTATTAAAAGCGATCACAATTGCTATTGTTTTACTGATTATAATTTTAAGTCTTAAAGGTGACAAAGAATTAAAAAAGAAAAGAGGCAGGATTGTATTTGAAGATGTAAGTGCTGACTATGAAGAACTTCATGATAATTATGATGAAATCTTTAGTGAAAAAGAGTCTGGATCTGAAAAAAATAAATTAGGGCAAAAGAAATGGTGGCAATTCTGGAAAAAATCTAAACAAACATCAGATGAAAAAGAGAATAGTCATAAACTTTTTGTGATCCATTATGATGGAGATATCGCGGCGAGTGCCACGCAACAATTAAA